>JAPKYC010000139.1 GCA_026394505.1 Methanothrix sp. | reverse complement strand
CCGGTGATAAGGCCACCAAGGACAAGGATGGATACTTCACCATCCAGGGCAGAATCGATGATGTGCTGAAGGTAGCAGGCCACAGAATCTCCAACGCTGAGGTCGAGTCCGCTTTCGTCTCTCATCCCAAGGTTGGCGAGGCTGCTGTCATCGGCAAGCCCGACCAGGTCAAGGGTGAGGTCATCGTGGCCTTCGTTTCACTCAGAGGAGGAATCGAGGGAAGCGATGAGCTGAAGAAGGAACTGGTTAAGCATGTGAGAACGGCCCTGGGACCATTAGCCAGTCCAGAGGCGATTTACTTCGTCAAGGACGTGCCCAAGACCAGGTCCGGCAAGATCATGCGCCGCGTCATCAAGGCCAAAGCCATGGGGCTTCCCACTGGTGACATCTCCGCTCTGGCAAACCCAGATGCAGTAGAGGCCATTCCGCTCATCACTTGAGCGGAAAAACCTTTTTTTTATTTCACGTGTTCTTCCCTTCTTTCAAGCACACCGGCCAGGTTATGGGCTACCTTTCTCGATGGTCCTTGCCGGGCGATCGCAATCAGCGACCTGGGTAGCCGTCCCTGCGAGGCGGGCCCTCGGGCGCGCAGGTCACCGCGTGCGGGCGAGGTAAGCAGAGGCGCAGGTGGGTGATGAGCCAGAATGGCCAGGAGGGGGCGGCCCGGGCGGCAGGATTTGCAGCTCGCAAGAGTCTTTGATCTGTTTGCAAGATAAAAATTCTCGCCTCGCTCTGAGTAATTATTTATCGATCAACAGCACATTATCCAATATTCGGTGATTTTATGAATTTCGAACACGTCGCAGGAAAAGATAAAGGCAAGATCAGGCTCTTTGCCCTGAGCACCTGCATCTGGTGCAAGAAGACCCGAGAGTTCTTATCATCTATGGGCGTGGCCTTCGACTACATTTATGTGGACCTTTTAAAAGGAGAGGTGAGAGCCGAGGCCATAGCCGAGGTCAAAAAATACAACCCAAGCACCTCTTTTCCCACGCTTGTCATCGGCGAGAAATGCATTGTAGGCCTGAAAGAAAAAGATATCAAGGAGGCGCTGGGCTGATGGCGCAGGATTTTGTTGAGCCTACGGGCGAGGAAGTGGACAAATTATGCTCCCGTCTGGATAGAGAAGCCAAACAGGGAGGATACAATCTCAATACTGATGCCGATTTTGTGAGAGGCCTGGTAAAAGGGCTTCTCATAAACGAGAGGCGATACGGCTACCGTGCCTGTCCCTGCCGTCTGGCATCCGACGATAGAGCTGAGGACCTGGATATTATCTGCCCCTGCGACTACAGAGATGCAGACGTCACTGAATTTGGCGCCTGCTACTGTGCGCTTTATGTCTCGAAAGCCGTCTTAAAGAGCGAAAAGGAGCTGTCTTCCATTCCAGAGAGAAGACCACCGCAAGAAGAGAGCCGGAGGCAAAAGGAAAAAGCACCAATAGAGGCGCTAGGAGCTGATATCGCAAAAGTGGGCCTCAAGCTTTCTGTTCCTGTGTGGAGGTGTACTGTCTGCGGCTATCTCTGCGCCCGGGAGGGGCCTCCGGAGGTCTGTCCCATCTGTAAGGTCGGCAAGGAGAGATTTGAGCGGTTTATTTAGCTTTTCTTTTTGCAACTATTTTTTCCTTCAATCTGAGCATTGACAGCATAATCCCACCCGGAGAATATACGGGTTTCATAATGATAAGGGCTAAGGCCGACCGAAGTGCCATTCTTCTTTAGAATAGTGCCTAAATTGAATGAGGCTGGCGGATGTGCCAACAGAAAACTTAAACAATAAGAACCTACATTCCACTTCGTAGGAGATGAATTTAAATGGCTGATTGCGAATTATGTACCCGTGCTCGACCACTGCTCTTTCCCATAAAGGCCCCCGTCCACAACCTCACCTACCCCGAGGGCGCATACAAGGGCGTATGCGACATCTGCCTGGAGAATCTGGAGAAAGGCTGGCAGGAGCGCTTTGGCCCGAAGCCTGAGGTTAAGAAGTAGAATAATAAAACATTTTTCGCACAATTGCGCAGAGCTTGCGACATAGCCCGGTCTCTGGCGCAGGATGAGAGATCATGAGGATGCAAAAGGAGGAGAAGATAGTGGTAGTATTGCTCCTCATGGCCCTGGGATCTCTGGCCGTGGCTTTTTGGGCCTTCGGCCCAGAAGAGGGTGAGTTGGATAGTTCTTCTGATTCTTCATCCCAAAAGGACGCCGGCCTTTCCTTGGAGGGGCAGGTTTTGGAGATAAAGCCCACCAAGAGCGGCGGCAACCTGCTCCTCAAGCTGGACTCGACACAGCTTCCTATTTTCATTCCTGCCAGAGCGGGCGCGAAGGAGATTCAAGCTCGGATTCAAGCCGGCGATCGGGTAAAGATCAGAGGGACAGTCTCGGCTTTTCAGGGCAACGAAGAGCTTGTCGTTTCCAGGCAGGCAGATGTCCAGGTGCTGACGGCATGAAAAGCGCAAAGCATGAAGATCATAATGCTGCTCACCGACTTTTGCCCCTTTTACCCTGCCCGGATGAACTTTCCACGGCCGGGACATCTTCGCGCCGGTCGCCGCCCGCCCTCCTGTCCTCGGGCCAGAGTCCAGCGGGCATGGGCCCCCGGGTCCGGTCCAAAGACCTGAACTTTGGAGAGGCGAAGAAGATGGACCGTTTCGGCAACCTCATCTTAAAATTGCGAAAGCTTCCGGCCTTCCCGGTGAGCCTGAAGGGGATAAGGCTGAAGCGAGTTAGGACCTATGCCCAGGCGCGCAGGATCGAACCGCTTATAACCCAGGGAAGCCATGGCTTTGCAGAAATTGCGGTCAATGGAGGAGATTTGAGTTGTTCGGAATTGAGTTTGTGCCCGATGAATCGGTCTTGAAAATCGGCTATATGGCAAAGCTGGCAGAGGATGCCGGATTTAAAAATATCTGGATCACAGATCATTATAATAATAGGGATGTCTGGACTACCCTGGCTGTGCTGTCGATGATGACCAATAAGATCTTGCTGGGAACGGGCGTCACCAATCCCTACACCAGGAATGCGGCCATCATCGCTTCGTCCATCGCCTCCATAAACGAGCTGTCCGGCGGGCGGGCCATTCTGGGCATAGGTCCCGGCGACAAAGCCACCTTCGAGAAGATGGGCATCGACTGGGACAAGCCCCTCACCCGTGTCAAGGAATCGGTCCAGGCCATCCGTGCTTTCCTGGCCCGTGAGCAGGTAACCCAGGCGGGCTTTAAAGGTGCGCAGATGGCCTTTGCCGCCGGCAAAATCCCCATTTACATCGGCGCTCAGGGGCCGAAGATGCTGGAGCTGGCCGGAGCCATAGCGGACGGCGTGCTCATCAATGCCTCTCATCCCGAGGACTTCAAGTTCGCTGTGCCCATGATCAGGCAAGGTGCGGAAAAGGCAGGCCGAAAGCCGGAGGATGTGCAGGTCTGTGCCTATGCCAGCTTCAGCGCCGACAAAGACCCGGCCAAGGCCGTCAATGCCTCCAGGATCGTGGTGGCCTTTATCGTGGCCGGCTCGCCCAATAATGTTTTAGAGAGGCACGGCATCGGCATGAATGAGGCGAAGACCATCTCCGAGGCCATTGCCAAATACGACTTCAAAGCGGCCATGGCGGCTGTGACGGCCAAGATGACCGAGGCCTTCTCCGTCTCCGGTGCGCCCGCGGACTGCCGGGCACGGGTGGATGAGCTTCTCAAGACCGGCGTCACCCAGATCGTGGTGGGCTCGCCCATCGGCCCCAATAAGGAGAGCGCCATCAAGCTGATTGGAAAGCAGGTCATAGGCAAGTAGGAGGTTTCTTGAAAATCATGCGCGGGCTGTACATTGGGCGCTTCCAGCCCTATCACCTGGGGCATCAGGCGGTCTTGGAGAAGATCGCCGGGGAGGTAGAGGAGATTGTGATAGTAATCGGCAGTGCCCAGGAGAGTCACACCCCCGAGAATCCCTTCACCGGCGGCGAGAGGATGGAGATGATCTATGCGGCTTTAAACGAAAGCGATCTGAGAGAGCGCTCTGTCGTCACGCCTTTGCAGGATATCAAACGAAACTCTGTATGGGCCTCTCACCTGCAATCCATGGTTCCGGGCTTTGATGCGGTCTATTCCAATAATCCTCTGGTGGTCCAGCTCATATCCGAGGCAGGCATTCAGATAAGGAAGCCGCTCATGTACCAGAGAGATTTGTACTCCGGAACGGCCATCAGAAAGCTGATGAGGGAGAATGGTAACTGGGCCGGGCTGGTGCCGGCTGCGGTGGCGGCATTCATCGAAGAGATGGGCGGTGTAGAGCGCCTGATTTCCGTGTCCAAGAGCGACAGCTCCCAGCAGCCGCCCGGCGACATTTATTAGCTAATTGCCTTTTTTTCTTAAGTGTTATTCCTTTCTCCGCAGTACTCTGAGCATGGCGATCTTGAAGACAGCCATCCGAGCTTTGGATTTGCAGTGTGGCGATCGATCACGCCCCTTGGGCCGGGCTGCAATTCTTGTTTTTATGGAAAACTGGTTGAGATAACTATTTTATCGGCTTTTGTCCTCTAGCTTGCGCTTTTTGCCTTCGCGCCTCTTGTTTCTCTTTCGTTTTATTCACCTTCGCCGTGCCCGCTTCATCCTTTTTAAATAAGTTGATCATGATTGCTCCCTCGCATACATCACGATTAATATGGTATCATTGGATCTGCTCATATTAATTTGTTGGCATCTTGTCGCCAGGGCTTCACATGGAAAACCACATAAAATCAAAAGCAGGAGGCGATTATCCACCTCACTTAGATGGCCTTTTCTGGCCGACCTTGATCCCAGAAATGTCTCCGATCTCACGCATAAGGGCATTCTTCCGGCCACGATCATTTAGGTGATAAAAGGCATCCACAATTGCAGCGACCCTATCCGTCAAATGCTCTTTCCCTGAGATGGGATAATTTCCCATACGCGTTCTACGACGCAGTCCCGTATTCGGGGGATCTTGGCCTGTTTCAATCACGGGATCAAGTGTCCCATAAACCTGTCGGCCTTCACTGCCCATATCCGGCTTAACGTGAACGGATAACAATATGTGGTTTTCCATCCGTCACGTGTGAGCCCCTGCCTGGGCTCATGGGCGTTTCAATCCTTGTTTTGTGGAACTCGCCCTCGGAGCCGAAAATTCTTTCATTTTCCTGGATGCATGAACCGGTTTCAATCCTTGTTTTTGTGGAACTCGCCCTCGGAGCAAAGACCTGGCCGGGCGTGGGATAGTCACGATCATGTTTCAATCCTTGTTTTTGTGGAACTCGCCCTC
>JAPKYC010000105.1 GCA_026394505.1 Methanothrix sp. | reverse complement strand
CCTCATAGATCATGTGATCGGCCAGGATGAAGCCGTGGAAGTGATTAAAAAGGCGGCACGCCAGAGACGCCATGTCATGCTCATCGGATCGCCGGGAACAGGAAAATCCATGCTCGGCAAGGCCATGAGCGAGCTACTCCCCGTGGAAGAGCTACAGGATGTGCTGGTTTATGCCAATCCGGAAGATAATAACACTCCTCGCATTCGCGTCGTGCCTGCCTGCAGAGGCAAGCAGATAGTCGATGCCCAAAAGATGGAGGCCAGAAAGAAGGTCCAGACGCGCAATATGTTCTTAATGCTCATAGTAATGGCCCTGATAGTATATGCCTATTATACAGGCCAGCTCCTTTTTGGGATCATTGCAGCAGCGCTCATATTCCTCTCACTGCGCTATATGCTGCCCAAAGAGGATGCCATGGTTCCCAAGCTCCTGGTGGATAATAACAGCAAGAAGAAGGCACCTTATGTGGATGCCACCGGGGCCCACGCCGGCGCCCTTCTGGGAGACGTCCGTCATGATCCCTTCCAGTCCGGTGGCCTGGAGACGCCATCCCACGAGCGGGTGGAATGCGGAGCCATTCACAAGGCACACAAGGGAGTCCTCTTCATAGACGAGGTAAACACCCTGCGCCAGGAGTCACAGCAAAGCCTGCTTACCGCTTTGCAGGAGGGCGAGTATCCCATCACCGGCCAGAGCGAGAGAAGCTCCGGAGCACTGGTCAGAACGGAGCCCGTGCCCTGCAGCTTCATCATGATCCTGGCGGGAAATTTGGATGCCGTGCAGGGAATGCATCCCGCCTTGAGGTCACGCATCAAGGGCTACGGATATGAGGTCTACATGAGAGACACCATGGACGACAACCTGGAGAACAGAAACAAGCTCATCAGATTCGTGGCCCAGGAGATTGTAAGAGACGGCAAGATACCGCACTTTAGCAGGGATGCCGTCTCGGAGATCATGCGAGAAGCCAAGAGAAGGTCAGGGCGAAAGGGCCATCTCACACTGATGCTGCGTGACCTGGGCGGTCTGATCAGGGTATCCGGGGATGTGGCCCGTGCCAATGGTGCAAACCTGACCGAAGTGGATCATGTCTTGCAGGCCAAGAAGATGGCCAGGTCCGTGGAGCAGCAGCTTGCCGACCGCTACATGGAGAGGCGCAAGGATTACAGCATGTTCCACTCCTCCGGGGACGAGGTGGGAAGAGTCAATGGTCTGGCCGTTATGGGCGACTCGGGAATAGTGCTGCCCATCATGGCCGAGATCACTCAGGCGCAGTCCAAGGACGAGGGCAAGATCATAGCCACGGGCAAGCTGCAGGAGATTGCCAGAGAAGCGGTCACCAACGTCTCCGTGCTCATCAAGAAGTTCCTGGGTGAGGACATAACCAATAAGGATGTGCACATTCAGTTCATCGGCACCTACGAGGGCGTAGAGGGCGACAGCGCATCTATCTCCATTGCCACGGCAGTCATATCCGCCCTGGAAGGCGTGCCCGTCAAGCAGTCGGTGGCCATGACCGGCTCTCTCTCCGTGCGAGGAGATGTCATGCCTGTGGGAGGAGTGACGCAGAAGATCGAGGCCGCGGCGCAAGCAGGCATCAAGACGGTGCTCATACCCAAATCCAACATGGGTGATGTGCTGATTGACGAAGCCACCCGGGGCAAGATCGAGATCATTCCCGTCTCCAATATGAGCGAGGTCTTCGAGTATGCCATGGGCAGCCAGAGGACCCGGCTGTTAGAGAAGCTGAAGAGGTTTGCCACGGAAAAGAAGATTGGCATCATCCTGCCCGAGACCATCCCCATCCCCAGCAGGAGCATCTGAAACGCAATGGCGCCTGAGTTCTACGACATTCGCATCTTGCGAGGCAGTAGAACCAGGATTGTCCTGGACAATGGCAAGCTGGAGGAGATAGCCCAAGCCCCCTTCCAGGGAGCGGCGGTGCGCGCCCTTCACGGGGGTGCCTGGGGTTTTGTGACCACGGATAATGTCGCCAATCTGGGGGAAGAGATCGATCTGGCGAAGCGCATCGCCCGCAAGATCGACCGGCGCGAGGCTCTTACGCTGGCGCTGGCTCAGCCGGGCAGAAGCGCGGCCATTTCCGTCAAGAAAGATCCCAAGAACCTTTCCCTGGAGGAGAAGGTGGCGCTGATGCGAGAGATTGAAGACGCGGCAAAAGTTAGGGGCGTATCCTCCACCCAGGCCGTCTATTCAGAGATGGATTTTACCACGCATTACAGCAGCTCTGAGGGCCTGGATCTGGAGGCAAAGACGACGCGAATAGGCTTTTTCATCAGCGCCGTGGCCCACAGAAACGGGCTCTACCAGACGGATGGAGAGGGCCGATCCGGCGTGGGGGGCCTGGAGCTATTTGACCGGGAAGACCCCACTACGTTGGCTAGAGTTGTAGGAGAGACGGCGGTAGCCCTTCTGGACGCGGGCGTTCCCCGGGGCGGAACCTATCCCGTGCTCCTCGATCAGGAGTTGGCCGGGGTCTTCGTTCATGAGGCAGTGGGCCATGCCACAGAGGGAGACATCATCTTAGAGGGCGACTCCTGTCTGGAAGGAATGCTGGGCCAGAGGATCGGATCGGAAATGGTAACGGTCAAGGACGATCCCAGTTTGATGCAAAACGGCTACTACTCCTTTGACGATGAAGGAAGCCTTTCTCAGGAGACGGTTTTGGTGGAGAAGGGCATCCTTAAGTCGTATCTCAATTCTCGCGAGACCGCAGCGCGCCTGGGCGGAGTGCCCCGCAATGCCCGCGCCGAGGGCCTGAACCGGCCGGTGGTGCGCATGAGCAACACCTACATCGCCAACGGGGACTGGAAATTGGAAGAGATCCTGAGCGAGCTCCGAGATGGAGTTTACCTGGCAGGGAGCAGAGGCGGTCAGGTGAGCACTGGTGAAGGCGTATTCCAGTTCAATGCCAAGAGAGGCTACCTGGTGGAGAAGGGCGAGAAGACCAGGCTTTTACGCGATGTGTCCCTGTCCGGCAAGATTCTCGAAACCCTGCTGCATGTCCGGGCGGTAGGCAACGACCTCAAGTTCAACAGCGGGCGCTGCGGAAAAGCAGGACAGCTCGTGCCCGTGAGCGACGGATCGCCGCACCTCCTGGTGGCAGAAGCGACGGTGGGCGGAGCAGGATAGGGATTTAGAGACTCAATTTTTGAGTTGCCCTTTTTAGGGTGAACATAAGCTAAACTTAAATACCTGGCAGCAGGTAGATATTATTAATGGTGTGCTCAGATACCCCTGGAAGAGAGCAGACAGTAATGACCTCTGCCATAAATACCAAAGAGACTGTACTGGAGGAGTTCAAGGCTGGCGTGGTTCGGAGCATGAAGCAATACAATGCCGGCCTGGTGAAAACCTTTGATAATGCAGACGATTTCCTGGCCGATCTTCATAGCCCTGAGTAATTTTCTACTATGCCATATAAAATTAAGCGAACGCTTGATTTTAAAAAACAATTTAAAAAATTAACTAAAAGAGATAAAAAATTGGATGAAAAGCTTTCTAAGAAAATTAAACAAATTATACAAAATCCTGAACTGGGCGATCCAAAGAGTCATGATCTAAAATACACACGAGGATCGCATGTAAATCCCTTTGTTATTGTTTACATGATTATCCGCGATACGATTTTATTTATATATGTAGATCATCATGATATTGTGTATAAAGAGGCACCAAAGGTTCTTGGAAACATTGAATGTGAGTTTCCAGAGTTGTGGGTTGTGATGCCGCCTGATTTGAAGCGCCATTTAAAACGATAAACTCCCTGAAGCCAAATTCTGCAAGCTATGGCTTGGTTCTATGGCATCTCGCGAGACCGCAGCGCGCCTGGGCGGAGTGCCCCGCAATGCCCGCGCCGAGGGCCTGAATCGACCGGGGGTGCGCATGAGCAACACCTACATCGCCAACGGGGACTGGAAATTGGAGAGATCCTGAGCGAGCTCCGAGATGGAGTCTACCTGTGCGGCAGCCGCGGCGGTCAGGTGAGCACTGGTGAAGGCGTATTCCAGTTCAATGCCAAGAGAGGCTACCTGGTGGAGAGGGGCGAGAAGACCAGGCTTTTGCGTGATGTATCGCTGTCCGGCAAGATTCTGGAGACTTTGCTTCATGTCCGGGCTGTAGGCAACGATCTCAAGTTCAACAGCGGACGCTGCGGAAAGGCAGGACAGCTCGTGCCCGTGAGCGACGGATCGCCGCACCTCCTGGTGGCAGAGGCGACGGTGGGCGGAGCGGGATAGGGATTTAGAGATCTCGATTTTTAGTTTTTTCCTTTTTTTATCTGACACAACCACACGAGGTCGGTTCACCATGCAGTCCATCGCGAGCTTGGAGGGGCTCTTTAAGCCAGAGCTAAGGGACTTCTGGAGAGAGCTTGGAAAACTCAGGCGAGTGAAGTTTGAGGCCGAAGATGGATTGTAGCGCCTCTCATAATCGGAGCTCCCGTTTATGATCTTCCGCTTATATGTGTCAAATCCTTCGATCCTAAACTCCTGCCTGTTTAATAACCATTTTTCCATTTGATTTTTATCGCAATACCCCGATGCTTGCATCGGGGATAAAGGGCATACGTTATCAACCTAGGTTTGGATCTGCTTAGCCTGGTTCCACATTCATGCGGCGGCGCCTTGGATGCCCCGATGCTTGCATCGGGGTGCGCC
>JAPKYC010000152.1 GCA_026394505.1 Methanothrix sp. | reverse complement strand
CGAGAGGCTGACGCCCTATAACCTGGCCATCATCCAATTGGATGAGGGCCCCAAAATTACCGGTCAGATCGTCTCCAGCCGGGCGGGAGTGAAGATAGGCATGCTTGTACGGCCCGTATTTCGCATCTTAGGAAAAGAGGGGGACCGTGGCATAATCTACTACGGCACCAAGTTTGCGCCTCTGCTGGAGCCGAGCTGCTCTACGGAATAAAACCACAGAGCCGCAGAGCGCGCAGAGGACGAACGGACGGAGAACTACGATTATCACAGAAGTAATTTGGTGGACTGGAGACAACGAAGTTGGCGAGTCTCTGCGAACTCTGCGTCTCTGCGGTTAATAAATAGCGAAGAGCCATTTTATTTCACCCAAAGACGAAATCTGCTCTGCCATTCTCCGGGCCGCCCTCGTCTGCGGTGAGAAGGACGGGCCCGGTCTTGATGACATTCTCTCGATCTTTTATCTCGCCGAGCATGCGCGAGAGTCCATTTCTTTCTTCTGCCTGCATAACTAAAAAGAAGCTATACTCTCCAAAGAGACGATAGACGTCCCTTACTTCCGGCCTCTTTTGCAGATGGGCATAAACCGATCTTTCCTGGCCAGAGCTAACCTTAATCATTGTCATTCCAAATACCATTTTACCTATTCCCCCACTGGAAGCACATTAGAAATCAATTCTAGGATTTATACTTTTTGCTCACTTGTGGTTAATCGAGAAGACGGCACGAAGGATGTAAATATTTTGTAGCCTGCTATAGAAAACATGACCCTCGTATCCCTATGCTTTGAGGTCCACCAGCCGCTGCGGCTCAAGAAAAATTTCTTCTGGGACAATTCTCCCCTAAAGGAGGTTGTGCCCAATTTGCGGGAGTTTTATTTCGATGATTCCGAGAATAGGAGGATATTTGAGCGCGTATCCGATAAATGCTATCTGCCTGCCAACCAGGTGATCTTAGAGAGCATTAGAAAGCATGAGGCATCGGACCGGCCCTTTAAGGTCGCTTACAGCTTCTCCGGCGTCTTCTTAGAGCAGTGCCGCTTCTTCCGTCCCGATGTTTTGGATTCCTTTGTCAGGTTGGTGGAGACGGCCCAGGTGGAGGTGATGGAGCAGACCTACTATCACTCTCTGGCCAGCCTCTACGAGGACAAGAGCGAGTTTTTCGAGCAGGTCAAGATGCACCGGGAAATGATCTGGGACATCTTTGGACTACACCCCACTACCTTCGAGAATACGGAGCTCATTTACAATGACGAGATTGCGGGAATGGTCGAAGGCATGGGATACAAGGCCGTCTTCACCGAGGGCGTGGTGGCCGACCCCAACTACGTTTACCGGCCGCCCCAGACCGGCATCTCTTTGCTACTGAGAAATTATAAGCTCACAGACGACATCGGCTTTCGCTTCTCCTCGCATGGATGGGAGGAGTATCCCCTTACTGCCGACAAGTATGCCGGCTGGCTCGCTGCCACCCCCGGTCAGTGCATAAACATCTTCTGCGACTACGAGACCTTCGGAGAGCATCAGTGGGTGGACACGGGCATCTTTGAGTTTCTGCGCCACCTGCCCGATGAGATAATGAAGCACGAAAACCTTCGCTTCGCCACGCCGGCCGAGATTGCGAGAGACACTCCTGCAAAAAATGAGCTCTCTGTGCCGGACTATGTCTCCTGGGCGGATCTGGAGAGGGATACGAGTTGCTGGCTGGGTAATGCCTTGCAGCAGGCCTGCTTCATCTACCAGAAGAGGCTGGAGGCCCCGGTCAAAGAGAGCGGGGACCGAGAGCTTTTGCAGATTTGGAGGACGCTTGGCCTATCTGATCATCTCTATTACATTTTCACCCATGGCGGGGGCCCAGGAGAGGTGCATAGCTACTTCAGCCCCTACGGCATTCCTTATGATGCCTCCGTCACCTACTTCAGCGTTCTATGTGATCTGCACTACCGTCTTAAGAAGAGGATCCATCTGGCCGATTCGCCCTTCCGCTTTGCCACAGGCGTGGATCAGTTCACGGGAGAGGTCGCCTGGAGCTTGGCCGGTCTGCAAAATATTTTAAGAACCGTTTCGCTCGAATCATTGCAATACCATAATGGCCAGGGGGATCTGGCCCTCTGGGCAAAGACCAGCCTCGCCGATGCACCTCTCGCGCAGCAGTTGGCCAAATCAAAGAGCTTCAAGGGAGAAAGACTGCGAAAAAGCCTGATAACGGCTGTGGATGCCGCCCTCTCGGAGGGCAAATGATGGCTGGGTTCTCCTTCCGCCCGCAGAGCTATGAAGAGGGCGCGAGCCGGGAGTGGCTGCTGGCCAACGGTCTGGGCGGCTATGCCGCGGCTACGGCCGTCGGCAGCAACACCCGCGCTTATCACGGCCTTCTTGTGGCGGCGCGCCAGCCTCCGGCGGACCGCTGGCTTTTGCTCTCTTCCCTGGACGAGGAGATAGAGGGCACCCTTTTAGCCAATCATCAATATCCCGGTGCGATCTACCCTCAGGGATTCAAATACCTGCAGGAGTTTCGCCAGGATCTCATCCCTCGGTTCTGCTATCAGGTGGGCAGTGCCCGGATTGAGAAGACCGTTTTCATGATTCATAATGAGAACACCACCGTCATCAGCTTCAAAATTAAAAACGGGCAGGGAACGATGCGCCTCCTTCCCCTGGTGCACAGCCGCTCTTTTCACGCCGCATCCCCCCTGCCGCAAATGAGCCAGGAGCCTCTTGGAGCGGGAACGATTCTCCGGTCAGGTCTTCACCCGGACATCTGCCTCAATCTCCTCTCGGATGGGGCCGCCTATGTGCCGCAGGAGATGATTTACTACAACTTCGAGTACGAAGAGGAGCGGCGGCGGGGCTTGGCCTGGAAGGAAGACCTCTTCTCTCCGGGCCATTTCGAGGTAGAGTTATCCGGAGATGATGCCTTTGCCATTGCCGCCTCCACCTGGAGGACGGCCATGCCCAACTGGCGAGCAGAGCAGAAAAAGGAAAGGGAGCGCCTGGAAAATCTGACGGCCCCCCTTCCGGATCTGGCCAGGGCCGCGGACGCCTTTCTGGTGAAAAGAGGCCAATGCAAGAGCCTCATCGCCGGATACCATTGGTTTGATGATTGGGGAAGGGACGCCATGATCTCCCTGCCCGGCCTCCTGCTCTGCACGGGGCGCTTTCTGGATGCCAGGCTGGTCTTGAAATCCTTCGCAGCCGCCATGAAGAACGGCGTTTTGCCTAACGATCTGGGGGCCGGCTCTTACAACACCGTGGACGCATCCCTATGGTTTGTTAGGGCGGTGGGCAGCTATTTTGAGTATTCTAAAGACCGGCAATTTGTCGGGCAGCTCTGGCAAAGGCTGCTGGAGGTTTTTCGTCGCTATTCTCGACCGGGAGAGGACTTTGGAGGGGCCGAGGATGGTCTGATCATATCCGGCCCCGCTCTCACCTGGATGGATGCACGCCTGGATGGCCGGCCGGTGTCGCCGCGGGCGGGAAAATGCTGCGAGATAAATGCCCTCTGGTATTCTGCCTTGAAGGATATGCAAAAGCTGGGTGAAGCAATAGATATGTCTACAGATCCAGGATTTGCCGAGATGGCCAAGATGGTGAAGCAGAGCTACCAGAGGTTTTGGAATAGTGAGACCGGCTGCCTTTTTGATGTAATTGACCATGAGGACGCATCCATCCGGCCCAACCAGATCCTCGCCGCAGGAATTCCCGATCTTCTGCCTCTGGTTATGAGGGAGAGCATTCTTGATGTTGTGACGCGGGAGTTGCTCACGCCCTTCGGCCTGAGAACGCTCTCCCCTCGCGATCCGCGCTATGCGGGCCGGTACGTTGGCGACGCTCGCCGCCGGGATGGAGCCTACCACCAGGGCACCGTCTGGCCCTGGCTCATGGGGCCTTACATTGATGCTCTGCTCTGTGTGAAAGGCAGGTCAGAGCCGATCCTGGGAGAGGCCAGAGAGCTTCTCCGGCCCTTGATAACCATGCATGCCGGCGGGGTAAACACTCTTCCCGAGGTCTTTGACGGCGACTGCCCCCAGCGGCCGGGCGGCTGCATTTCCCAGGCCTGGTCAGTGGCGGAGGTGCTGCGAGCCTGGGACAACGTGCAATAGTTGTGTTGGATAAATTGAGAAGGATCACTTTGGCAGATGGACAGGTAATTGTCACCGAAATGAAAAAAAACAGAGAGAAATCCATCAGGCGTTCAACTTATGCGCCTAATTTTTCCGGGCGGTTAGGTTTGAAGCAGGTGCAATCGAAGACGCCCCGGGCGGATTTGAAGGCCTTTGTATCTGCATAGTTCATATCGCTAAATCCGCCTGAACAACAGGGCAGCCATGAATCTTCCTTCTCTTCTTCCTCTGAGTAGGTGTATAGATTTATATTCTTCTTAATGTGGAAGTTCCCCAGGTAATCCTCATCCAGCTCTATCAAAGGCTTCTTCCAGGCTTTCATTGCCAGGCCGAGGACTTGAACCTCCTCCGAATCTTCTTCAGGCTCTTCATCCACCGGGATTCCCTGAAGCTGAAGCACTCCAAAATGTGCCCGGCCATCAACCAAATCCTCTTCTATATTCATTGTGTTATTTGTTGCATCTGATTGAGCATCAAGCACCTTATTCAATCCATGAGCTTGATCCACACGATGATGCAAAGAATTCAAACCATTGCGGTTCTTAATCCAGTCTTCTTCTTTCAGCAAAGCATTGAAAGCAATAGGATGCAGATCGTAATATCGTGATCCTAAGCCCATGGCCAGCGGGCTGTAAGTCATTTTGCTGTCTTCTTTCATCTGAATAACGTTTGTTGATTCCTCTTCATCTTGAATTACCTCTCCGTCTTCATCGTAAGCGCCGTTGATCCAGGTCTTATTGGTGTATGAACTCTCGGCATATATATTCGAATCAGTATCTATTTTTCCGCTGCCGTGAGCTCTGTTCTTCGCCTCAACGCCATTGAACAGGCGTCCTTCTGTCCCAAGAGCATCCGGCATTTGAGCATATTTATAGGTAGTAAAGAAGCCGGTACCGCTTACGTTCTGTTCAAAGTTGAATTTCAGATTTTTTTCTTCCAATGTCGTGGGATTGTCATATGCCGCATCATTCTCTCGTATTAGCTTTTCCTTTTCCCCATTATCGGCTGCGGTCATGCCTATTAGTGCAAAGAGAGCCAGCAATAAAATAATCACTCTCAGACCATTCCCTCCTCAGATACAATCTTTATGTTAGCACGTATTGCTTCTGTTATTTTAAGATATCTGCTAATAATTACCATATGTAGCATGCTAGCATATCTTTCTATTATAATTGTTACTTAATATGATTCAAGATAATCTTTTATAATTGAAGGGCATTTTGGTTAATGGTGAAACTATGCATATTCCTGATGGCTATCTAGGGCCATACACTTATATCGCAATGTGGATCATAATGATCCCCATCTGGTATTATGCGGGAAGGAAGCTCAGCTCTGAGCTAAAGTCCAGGCAGGTTCCCCTGCTGGCGCTGGCAGCAGCGTTCTCTTTTGTCATCATGATGTTCAATCTGCCCATCCCCGGAGGCAGCACCGGCCATGCAGTGGGCGGCGCAATAATCGGCATCGTCCTGGGACCCTGGGCTGCCGTGATTGCCATATCCGTTGCCCTCGTGTTGCAGGCGCTGATGTTCGGCGACGGAGGCATCACGGCTATCGCAGCCAATTGCTTTAATATGGCTGTTGTAATGCCCTTCGTTGCTTATTATGCTTACAAACTCATCAGCGTAGATACAGAAATTACTTCTTCGAGGCGGGTCATTGCCGCGGCCATAGCCGGCTACATATCTCTCTCGCTGGCAGCAGCGTTTACAGGCTTTGAATTCGGCATACAGCCTATTTTGCATCACACAGCCGAAGGAGTTCCTCTCTACATGCCCTACTCGCTGGGCGTGACGGTTCCTGCCATGGTACTGGAGCATGTTCTCGGATTCAGCATCCTTGAGGCGCTCATTACGGCACTGATCTTTGCCTACATTCAGAGAACGGATACATCTCTGCTTTATGGAGAGAAATCTGCTGCGCAGAAGATGAAAATGAGGAAAGCAACCACAGCGTGAGGCAAGACCATGGATAAGATAGTGAAACGGCGGCGGCGCACCCACGCGCAGCAAGCTGCGGGGTATTGCGTTTTAAAATAAAGCACAATATTAAGGAATCTCAGGGGAAACCAAAAGCAGAGTCGCAATTTTGCAGATCAAAGGAATCTGGGCAAAGAAGGCTCGATGATTTCTGATCTCCAGCTAACCGGACGTGCGTGCGGCCCGAAGCATACCCCAACCCTTTTGGGTGGGGTGGCCGCACGCAGTTTGATATTAATATTTTGTATTCCCCACTCGATGGGAGTTAAGGTTATAAATTTTAACGGAAACTTTTATATCCGAAGATCGCCACTACGGCGAGCTTCAGACAGGGGTTTGAAACCTTGAAAAAATTCAGCGACCATTTTAACTTGGCAGAAGAGACGCTCGAACCTTGCGCTCCATTCTTGAAGCCAGAACCCTGGGCTTGAATTAGGGGGGGAGATGAAGCTTCGAATCGTCTTTGATGTCATCGGCACCGTGCTGAAGATCATGGGTTTGTTGCTCTTAGTGCCGGGATTCGTCTCTGCTTACTACCATGAAACCAGTGGGATTGCCGCCTTTGCCCTGACCTCCCTGCTCTCCATAGGCACGGGCATCATCCTAAGTCGGCTGGGGACAAAAGGAGACGTGGGCAATAAAGAGGCCTTTGCCGCCGTCTCCTTGGGATGGCTCTCTGCCACTTTCTTCGGAGCTTTGCCCTTTGTATTTCAGGGGCTAAGCCTGGTCGATGCCCTCTTTGAATCCGTATCAGGCTTCTCGGCAACCGGAGCTACGATTCTTGTAGAATCAAACGCCAGAGGGTACTACATTGTCAATTCCACTCTGGTCGATAATAGTATCTGCACCGCTCTTATGAATAGGGTGACCGGCGACTTGGCGGGCTACAATATCGCCTTCCAGGCCATGAATAGCCAAACTTTTTATGGCCTGCTCTTCTGGCGCTCCTTCCAGCAGCTCATTGGAGGTCTGGGCATAATTTTGATGGTGGTGGCCATCTTTCCCCAACTGCGCGTGGCCGGCCGCCAGCTTTACCGGGCGGAGACGGTAGGGCCATCCAAGGAGACCATCACGCCGCGGGCGACGGCCACGGCCAGGATTCTCTGGAAGGTTTATCTGCTCTTCAATGCCCTGGAGATCGTCCTGCTGATCGCAGTAGGAATGCCGGTTTACGATGCCGTCTGCACCGCATTCTCGACTCTGGCGACAGGCGGCTTCTCTCCCCAAGCATCCAGCCTCGTAGCTTACAGCAGCCCCCTCATAGAGGCCATCGTCGCCGTCTTTATCATCCTCGGCATGTCCAGCTTCACTCTGCACTACAAGGTGCTGACCTCAGATCGTCTGGCCTGGTTCAGAGATGCAGAGTTCAGGTTCATGATCGCCATCCTGGCCATCACCACCACAGTCCTGCTCTTCTTTGGCGGGATAGATGGGGGCCTGATGGAACGCTTCCGGTTTGCCGCCTTCCACGTTGTTTCCATGATGGGTACGTGCGGCTTCGTCAATACCCTGGATTATGATAAATGGTCCACAGCCGCCAAGCTGGCTTTGATCATGGTCATTCTCATAGGAGGCTGCATCGGCTCGACTGCCGGAGGCATAAAGGTGGGACGGCTTCTGGTGGACCTGAAGTATGCCTACAATGAACTTCGCCATATGATTCATCCCCATGCAGTGATGTCGGTCCGCCTGGGAGAGGCTCGAGTGCAGGAAGAGGTTCTCCGGCCCATGCTCTTCTACTCCTTCTTTTACCTGGCAATCTGGCTGGCTCTATCTCTGGTCCTGGCCATGGTCTCCGTCGGCGATTCGCGGGTGGATCTGCAAGTCGTGGCCTCGGGAATTGCCTCCTGCATGGGCGGCGTGGGTCCGGGCTTTGGCATTATCACCTTTGATTGGTCGCAAATGTCGGATGCGAGCAAGATGATCGGCTTCTTTGCCATGTACATCGGCAGGCTGGAGCTGATGCCCATATTCTTATTATTTATTCCAGAACTATGGAGGAAATAAC
>JAPKYC010000242.1 GCA_026394505.1 Methanothrix sp. | reverse complement strand
GGAAGAAGAGGGATAGTTGTGCTGATGCATCGTCCCACACGCTGGGGTTATGTCGTGGACGCGGTCATTCCTTCAATCAAGATAGTCATTCTAAAGATGCCGGATCTGACTAAACAGGTCAAAGTGGCCATGAGCCAGTTTAGGGATCTGATTAACAGGCTGGAGAGCGATGGATATCAAGTCATGGTCGTTCCCAAGAACAACATGAATGAGGCACAGGTCAAAGCCTTCTGCGATCGGATCGCTGCTGAGCCGGCTCTAGCAGCCGCATGATTTTTTCTAATTTTCCCTGATTTTTGCTGATGATGCCGCATTGAGGATCACCCATACGGCCACTAGAATCGATTGGTTGAAACGTCGTTAGCCGCTGGTTATAACCAAATGGTTGACGATACTACCACCACAGAGACACAGAGCGCACGGAGGACTCACAGAGGACTCTATTATTCTATTACCCACTCGAAACAGCGAGGAACCTTCTCTGGTCGGGCCCTGAACGCCGGGATCTCGCCTACCGAGCGGATGGCGTTGTGGATGCTGACAAGGACCGCTTTCACTCTTTCTTCCGGACTGCTGCGAGTGTCGGCCTGCGGGCCTCCCGCGCGGCGCCTGGGGCGTCGTTCAAGGCCGCGACCGACCAAGGCCGTTGACGTACCCACCGGACAGATGGCGCTCTACCTCTCTGCAGGCAGCGTCACATCCAACCATCTGGGCCCACCTGCCACTCCCGGCTATGGGTGGCCACAACTACGGCCCCCAGCCTCGGATCGAAGAAGGCCACCGCTGCCGTAGGCGAGCCGTGCAGGAGATGCAGCGCCATGCTCGACCACCGGAGAGCGGCCCTCCACGATGACGAGGGAGCCACGGGAGATATCGGGCAGCGGGAGCAGGGGCTCGGCGGGGGTGATGGGCGAGGAGACGGCGATGGAGTAGATGACGGGAGCGGTCATTTTAACTCTTTCGTATCAGGAAATAGCGAAGAGCCAAGGTTTACCTCCTGCCTCTCTTCCGATAGGTTGATCGACAGAATAGCAACCGTTGTGCTGTTTGCGTTTCCTGGTCCCCGGCTCATCTCCAGATTCACCCGGTCTCCCTCTGCCACCCAGGGAGAAGTGCGATTGGCCAGATAATCGGGAAAGCTTGCATCCAGGCTGTAAAAACCATGGGAAGCGACCCTGGCCATCTTCTCCTGGCCGGTCCTCTCGTTACGGGCAATGATTGTGAAATTGGAGGATGTTTTGATCCTGCCAAAGATGGGATGAAGCCTTGGCATTGTAAATCCGGAAAAGCCCTGCTTTTGGAAGGTAAACTGCTCGCCAAACTTCGATTTAAGAGTTCCCCGCAAAATAGAGACCTGCTGGAAGATGAGAACGCTGGGCAATGGAGGCTGGTAGTCGAGAGTCGTAGCAGCGCTCTTTTGCACATTTACCATCAGATCCAGGCTGTAGTCTCCGTTATCTGCCTCTACATGATAGGCGTCAGGAAAGACGGCAGCAATCTCATTATCAAATGCATAATTTGAATAATTTATTTTGATCTGCATGTCTCTAAAGGCGATGCTTTTGCCATCTTTTTCTATTCCCAGAAATGCAACTCTTTGCTCGCCTGAGATCTCAGCGAATGCCAGGCTGAAGTTGTCCAGGGGAACAGAAACGGAGGCCCTGGTGATTTGAGGATCACTTAGGGCAAAGCGGCCCCAGGCATGCTCGTGATAGCCTGTGCCCTGCAGGCTTTTTGTCATGTTGCCGATGGTAAGTGTGCCGGTTACCTGAGCGGAGGGCATGTAAACCAGCCACTTCATCCAATCACCCTTGAGGTGACCGATATGCGCCTGAACCGGGATGGCATACCAGGGGCGGGCCGTGGGCTGATAAACCAGATCCCAGCGGATAGGATCGCCGGTGGCGCTGTCCTCGACTTCACCCCAGACGCGCAGGTTCGGCTCTTCTTCTGTGGAAAAGCCGCTTTTGTCAATGTCAAACATGGGAGTGTTTCTGTCTCCTCCATAGCCCCGGCTGTGGTGTTGGCCCATGGCATGAGGCCGGTCATCCTGCATGGCCACAGCCTGCACCTGAATCTTTCGGGCAGAGGACATATTATCCGGATCGCTGAGGAGGTAGACCAACTGTAACTGAGAATCATTATCCGCTACATCGAAGTACCACCACTCATTGTAGAGCTGGTCATCGACGCCGTTGGCCATGTAGTGGTAGGCATCGTCCTTGGCAGCGGCATCGACCGCCCAGCCTATGCCCGACAAAAAGAATGCGACGATTAACATCATGATTGCCGTCAGTAATGCATGATACCTGTAGCAGATCAATTGCATAAGTCCCTCTGGATCATCAGATCATTAATTGATTGTCATATTAAATATAACTATCCTTTCATCTTTGCATTTGCTTTCCTTAAAGGCTAACCTGAAATAATAGTATCGGCATAAACATTGAACTGCATCGGGGCAGAAGGATGAGATGAATGGACAAGAGATCAGTTCTAAGAGCGTTTTTCCGGTTGGTCAATCGATTTATTGTTGTTCCGGCATTTAAGAGAGGCCTGGGACGTATCATTTCCAATTTCCTTGCTGGAGACATTATGGTGCTGGGAATAGCGGGCAGAAAGACTGGGAAGATTCGCTATACTCCGGTGAGCTATGCCCGGATCGGGCCGAGGGTTTACTGCTATCAGGGAAGAGAGATGAAAGGGCAATGGTATCTGAACCTTGTGGCCAATCCAGAAGTTGAGGTTCTCCTGCCCAGCGGCCGCTTTTCCGGGCACGGGGAAGAGGTCAGCGACACTGCAGAGAAGTTGCAGGCAATGAGGCAGATCCTGAAGGGCAGCGGCTTTAATAGCTCCATGTACGGATTTGATCCCGTGGCAGCACTGGATGAAGTTGTGCGGGAGACGACAAGAGACATCAACGTGGTCCAAATTAAGCTCGATCAATGAAGCCCAGTTCTTAAACCAGGCATAGACGCAGGAAAACAGCCTTTCCTCGATCCATCTTTTCAATGGGCCACGACTTTTCAGCCATGGATAGGATAAATAATCTTCGTCTCCCATAAGCCAATCGGCGGTGATTTCTGCCAAAGCTTCCGGATATTCCTTTGCAAAATCTTCTCCGGAAAGAAGAACGGCGCTAACAGCCATGGCCATATCAGGATAATTCTGCAAAATATCATTGCTCGCGACCAGAACGCAGCAAGGATGATTGTGCCATGTCCCGTCTGGCGGAAAGTCCTGGGAGAGGGCGACAACTTTTCCTATGCCGCTCTTCTCAGCCAGAGCCAGGTAAGGTTGCCAGGCTACGTAGCCGTCTATCTGCCCTGTGGTCAGCAGCACGGGAAGGATGCTCTGCCCTTTGCAAAAAAGCAGCTCAACCTCTGGAATTCCTTTATCCGTATTTTTCATCTTTTCGGAAGCTTCATCCCATGCAGGAGACGGAGAGCAGGCAACAAAAAGAGATATCAAGAGGACAGAAAATAGAAGAGCTCGCGCCGCTCCTGATATTATCCTCATCAATTTCTATATACATTTTTCGTATATATGTTTAGTGCTCTTTCCGACGAATTTTATATTTCATGACTCAACCCCACTGGACTTGGTGGCGAAGGCACTGCTTCCTTGCTCTGCAGAAGGAGAGCGAGATCAATATGCCCGGAAAAACTCTCGCCAAAGAGCTCTTCTCCGGCGGCCTGGGGGGATCGGTGGTGGCCTGGCTTCCCGGCGTCTCGCCTTCCGTAGCTGCGATCACGGCGCGCCTGGGTGCGCCCTCATGCCCGGAGGAGTTCCTGGTCTTCATTGCCGGGGTGAACACCGCCAATGCGCTTTTCTCGCTGGTGGCGCTCTACGTCATCGACAAGTCCAGGAGCGGGGCAGCCGCAGCCATCCAGGAGCTGATGACTCTCGACCAGAGCATATCGGCCCAGATGATAATAATAGTGGTAATAGTGGCGGCGGCATCCTACCTGGCCTGCATCGGCGCGGCGCGCTTAGCCGGGCGGGCCATATCCCGGCTCAACTACCGGCTGCTCTGCCTGGCGGTGCTGGTCTTCCTGGTGGGCATGACCTACGCCTTCACGGGGCTCTTCGGGCGGTTCATATTCTTCCTGTCCACGGTGGTGGGCCTGATTGCGCCTGTGGCGGGAATCCACAGGACGCATGCCATGGGGGTGCTTATGCTGCCGCTGATTTTGAAGTATATTTAAATCAGGCATGGAAATTTCGCCTGTCTATGAGAATTATTTATACCACGATCGCATAAATACGAAAAGTACTTTAGGAGAAACTATGGTACAGAGATTCTAAAATGCCAGCAATGAATAGCCTTTGAAGTATGCGTATCCATTGCGCGTCCAATTTGAAGTCATGCACTAGAGGTCAAATACGTGGATGAATTAGAGAGGATACTTGCTCGGAGATGCCAGCTAGTTGAAGATTTAGCAAAGAATCATTTAGTTGGCGATTATCTTGAACAAGCAAAATCATTACCGTCCTGCCTAGACTTAGACAATACATTGAGATATATGACAGAAAATCAATCCAGGATGAACGGAATAGTTAAGCCTCTTTCAGAGCAACGAATAAGGACACAAGAATCGCTTGGACTTTATATTGGCCCGCAAATCAGGATGCAAGAATCAATCGTACCGTTCCTTGAAATGCAAAATAGGGTACGGGAATCACTTGGCCCAATCATAGAGAAGCAAATTAAAATGCAAGAATCAATTAGGCCATTCCTTGAAATGCAATATCGGGTAAGGGAATCACTTGATGTACCATCAATAAACCAACTTGAACTCTTTGCTCATGACAGATCTAGTTCAATTCTGTTGTCGAGATGCGAACCTGAAATATCCAGACCCCAAAAATTGTGCGAATTTGACTCAGAATCAGAAAAGAGAGATGAAACCGATATTGCACAATCCATTCAAAGTTTGTTGATTACTTGTAACAGAGCGAAAAAGATTGCCGGAAAGGATGCAATTTTCAAGTATACGGATAAGTTCGTAGAAGCAATTGTCACACTGTCTCGTTTAAACTCAGGAGATGAGCAGAGTCTCGGAGATTTGGTGACGCACTATATTTTCTCGTCTATGAGGGAGCAGGCAAGGACAAATTACGTTTCTTATGCGATTTTGGAGGGCCATTAAAAAGTCAAGATTGTGAATTTGTTTGGCACTTAAAACATCTGCGCAATAAATGGCTGCGTCATGATATTGAACATGGAAGCGAAAATACTATCAAAAGGTCCTGGAAAGAATTGAATGAAGCTCTTGACTTCTTTGGCCTTGATGAACTACCTATGAACATCGACGAGTTTAAATATTTACATTTGAATATACTTCGTAACGCTGAAATTTTTTTGGCATCGATGCATGATGCGGTAATCGAGAACCACGCATCATAGAAATAGCTTGATTACATTTTGTTTTAAGATAGGTGATTTATGAACGAGCAGATGCGAGCAGCACGCGAGAAAGCACTGGAGATTTTGCAGAAGAACGGGATCAAACGCGCCGCCTTCTTTGGCTCCATCGTGAGGGGAGAGATGACCGATGAAAGCGACATAGACATCCTTGTCGAGTTCGAAGGCCGAAAGAGCCTCCTCGACCTCGCCGGTTTGAAGCTCGATTTAGAGGATGCCCTGGAAAGACGAGTAGACCTTCTCACTTACAGGTCACTGCATCCCATGCTTAAAGACAGGATTCTCGCGGAGCAGGTCCCGATACTATGAAGAAAGATGCAAAGGTCTTCATACATCACATCCTGGAGAGCATCAGCCTAATTGAAGTTTACTCGAATGAAAAGGGCTTGGAGGACTTTGTAGCCTCAACGTCGGTCGTGGGAATGACCTTCCTCAATGCCAGCAAGAGGCAGAGACCTCAGGACTAGTATATCGAGGCCTAAATCTTTTGCGATCATCTAGTCATTCACTGAGAACCCGCATACGGGAAGATCTCAAATCCCCTGGGGAACTTGAAGCTTCTTTGTCCCAGCTCCCTGTCCGCCGCCTCTAGCGCAGCCCTGTCAATTCCCGCCGCCATAACCCTATTTCGCACATTGTCCGAGGACTCCTCCTCTTCCACCTGCTCCAAGACAAACCACTGCAGGAACTCCTTCGTCACCTCGTCCAACTCCTCCTCGGCCACCTTGACCAGGGTTTGAATGAGACCGGTCACCACGCGCTCATGATCCCAAACATGCTGAAAGGCCTGCAAGGGCGAGGCCCAGGAGAACTTTGGAGCCTCCACAGCCAGCATCCTGGCTCTGCCGCCTTTGCCGGCCACGTAGTCGAGCATCTTCATGGTATGCACCAGCTCTTCGCCGGCCTGCAGTCTCATCCAATGGGCAAAGCCTTCCATATTTATGGACTCGAAATAATAGGACATGGATAGATATAGATAGGAAGAGTACACTTCCCTATTCGCCTGAACATTCAATGCTTCATTCATCTTTTCGCTGAGCATGACATTGCACCTAAATCCTCAATTTGCCTTATCGAATTGCTCTTTGCCAACACCGCATTCCGGACAGACCCAGTCATCGGGAAGGTCCTCGAATGCCGTTCCTGGTGCGATGCCAAAGGTGGAATCTCCTTTTTTTGGATCGTAGATGTATCCGCAGACCGTACAAACATACTTGTCCATTTTTCACTCACCTTCTAGATGAAATTTTCCAGCAGATCATTTATTTTGCTGTCCCTTTCTGATAAATTCAGCCGACGCCCTGAAAACGCCTGATCAAAGCGCGGTGCCTCAATCTGGTAGAACTTGCCCAGGGGAATAGGAACCTCGGAGCGATCATAGTTCCAGGAACGGATGATCTTTTGCGCCTCCTCGAAACTTGCGGCATCGTTCCCATGCACCGTGTAGGTCCACTTATTGTAGCTCTCATACAGATTGTTGTAAGAGACGCAGACCTGCAGAACATCTACAAAGGAGAAGCCCTTGTGCAGTATCGCTTCCTTAAAGAGCTGCTGGAGCTGCGAAATGCCGTGTGTGTAGCCCCGGGCAATGTAAGACGCTCCGCTAACCAGCATCAGCTCGAGCGGGTTCAAAGGATGTTCGCTTGTGCCCGTGGGCGTGGACTTGCCCTTGAAGCCCTGGGGCGACGTGGGCGTGTACTGGCCGGTGGTCAGGCCGTAGATGCGGTTGTCGTGCAAAATCAGTGTGAGATCGATGTTCCTCTTGGCGGCGAAGATGAGATGGTCCAGCCCCTCGGCCAGGCTGTCTCCATCTCCGGAAAAGCAGATCACCAACAAATCTGGATTGGCAATCTTGATGGCCGAGGCGGCAGGCATGGTCCGGCCGTGGATGGAATAGAAGCTGTTCACATTCATGTAGTCCACAATCTTGGCGTGGCAGCCGATGCCGGAGACCAGGACGACGTTTTCTATTGGATAGCCTTCAGAGTCAAGCTCTGCCAGCACGGCTCTCATGGCGCTTAGAATGGAGAAGTTGCCGCAGCCGGGGCACCAGGTGTTCCTGGCCGTGGTTGCCAGATCTTTGGGATTCATATTCATGCCAGAGCCCTCGCTAGCTCCCCAAGAAGATCTTCCACGGAAAAAGGTCTGCCGTCATACTTCAATATTCGATCCTGGGTTTTGATTTCGATGCCGTAAAATCCGGCCAGCCTGGCCAGTTGGCCTGTCGAGTTGCACTCTACGGCCAGGAGCCGCTTTACGTCATGCAGGGATCTTTTCAGCCTCTTTTCCGGGAAGGGCGAGAGAACCAGCACCTGAATTACCCGAAGGCCCAATTTTCGGGCTGCTTCCATGCATACTCCTTTATTCGAACCCCAGCAGAGCAGGGCGGTTTTGCTCTTTTCGTCTCCCAAGACCTTCACCGTCTCGTATCTCTCCAGATCCTCGGCCAGAGATTGGCCTTTTCTCTGGCGTTTATCGCTCATCTCCCTGGTTATTTGGGGATCCTCAGAGGTTATGCCGCCTTCATCGTGAGTGTAGCTGTCCGTCTTAATCGCCTGCCCATTTCTAGGGGGAAAGGCCAGAGGCGAGACGCCTGTATCCATGTAGCGGTAGCGTTTGTACGTTCCCTGACCGTCCCAGAGCAGGGGAGAATGATCTGCCTGTTCTTTCCGCTCGCCTTCCAGGTCACCGGCCAGGTCAATATCAAAGCTGTACTGGCTCTCGCTAACGATCTTGTCGGTTAGGATGAACGCGGGCACCTGAAACTTCCAGGCCAGATTGAGGGCCACGCCTGCCCAGAAATAGGCCTCCTCGGCGTCTCCTGGTGTGACAATAAACCTGGGAAACTCCCCCTGACCGGCGTTGAGGACGAAATGCAAATCGCCCTGGGCTGTGTAGGTAGGCAGGCCGGTGGACGGTCCCGTTCTCTGGGCCATTACCACTACCACCGGCATCTCCGCCATGCCGGCCAGGCTTATGCCTTCCGTCATGAGGCAAAATCCGCCGCCCGACGTCCCTACGGCCGCTTTGACCCCGGCATAGGCGAAGCCTTGAGCCATGAGCATCACAGCGATCTCGCTTTCCGGGTGAATCACCTTGAGGCCGAAATCCTGGGCGTAGAGGGCCATGAAGTCGAGCACGCCGGATGAGGGTGTCATGGGATAGGCCACGTAGGCCAAAAGGCCGGCTTTGATCAGTCCCAGGCTGATAGCCTGGTTGCCGGTTATGATGGGTTGAAGCTCTTGGGCTTGCTTGTCCGCAAAACTATCTACACGGCTATCCATGTGACAGAACTCCGCCGCCTGGTCGTAGCCCTGGCGGGCCACCTGCATATTCAGCTCCAACAGCTTTGGCATATGTTTTTTCAGGACATCTTCCAGCACGGACCAATCTATGCCCACAACCTTGCAGTATCCGCCTATTATGCAGGTATTCTTCATGACCGCGAGGGCAGTCGCCTCCTTCAGGATGGATGTGATGGGAAGGCCGCAGCTTTTTTGCTTTATGCCGTCAAGTTTTACCTTATCTGCATCGTAAATCACAAAGGAGCTGTCCTTAAGACGGCTTGTGTGCTTCTCGACAGTCTCCTGGTTAAGGGCTATCAGTACATCGATCTGGTCCATGTGAGCGGCAATCCTTTCTCTGGAAGCTCGCACTATTGAGAAATTATGCCCTCCTCTGATGAGGGAGGGATAGTCGTAGTACATGTAAATGTGATAGCCAAGACGGCTGTATAGGCGAGCCACAGTGAGGCCGGCCTCATTTATGCCGTCGCCGGCAATTCCGCCCACAAGAGTTGAAAAATCGTTCATCATCATTCTCCAGACAGTTTAATAATGGAGTGCTTCAGTTATAAAAACTTCGTAAGAAGCATATTTTATAATAATAATGATTTAGATAATCTCAAAGCGATTGAGGCTATTGCAGCAATAATGAATTAATATAAACAATAACATAATATCTCCTAAAGGAATAGATATTTGGCCGAAGAAGCAAGATTATAGGAAGCCAGATTATAGAAGAGTTAGCCATTGCCAGTTTGTCGATATCTTGGCTATTGAGAGCTCTCCGAGGTGCAGATCGAGATGAATGAAGAGATTAAACCGGATGCCGAGCTTGACTGTGTGGGCCTCTTTTGTCCCATGCCCATCGCGAGGACCAAAGAAGAGATTGAGAACATAGAGGTGGGACAAATCTTGAAAGTAGAAGCAGACGATCCTGCCGCCGAGGAAGACATCTCCCGCTGGGCCAGGCGAGCAGGCCATGAGATCCTCCGGCTGGAGAAGTCCGGAAATGTCATCACCTTCTGGATAAGGAGGAAGAAGTAATATGAGCAAAATCCTCTATGTTCAGACCAGCGGCCTGGATACGCCGGAAAGACTCTACGCGCCCTTTATCCTGGGCATGACTGCCCGGGCGATGGACGCAGAAGCCTCAATATTCTTCATGATCAAGGGCATCACCGTCATGAAGAAGGGCGAGGCGGAGAAGATCAAGATAGGAAGCTTTCCTTCTCTCAAAGAGGTCATCGACCAGGCCCTTGCCTCCGGCGTGAAGATGTACATCTGCGAGCAGAGCACACAGCTCCTTGGCATGGCCCGGGGCGACTTCCTACCTGAGGCAAAAATTGCCGGAGCAGGAACATTAATCGATCTGGCGCTGGATGCAGACTCGACCATCAGCTTCTAGGTGCTTATGTGCGGAATTTATCTAGACCACCAGTCTGCGTCTCCCGTAGACCCCAAAGTTCACGAATTTGCAGAGCGCTATCTCTCCAGCGATTTCGGCAATCCTTCGGCACTGCATTCTCGGGGCCTGGCTGCCAAAGCCGCTCTGGAGGAGGCGCGGGCAAAAGTGGCGGAGCTGATAAATGCAGAAAGCCCGGAGAGCATCGTCTTCACAGCAGGCGTCACCGAGGCCAACAATCTGGCCATCCGGGGAGCCGCCCTTAGAAACGTCGCTAAAGGCAAGAAGCTGCTGGCCAGCCAAATTGAGCACATCTCTGTGCTTAACCCCCACAAGGATCTGTTGAAGGGCGGCTTTGACCTCAATCTGGTCCCGGTGGACAGCATGGGCATTATCGATCTGGCGGCCCTGGAGAGCCTGCTCAGCAAGGAGACCGTCCTCACATCGGTGATGTACGCCAACAGCGAGATTGGAACCATTCAGCCCATAAAAGAGGTGAGCGACCTTGTGCATGAGAATGGGCTTTTCCTGCACGTGGATGCGTCGGCAGCGGCAGGCAAAATCCCGATCGATGTGCAAAAGGACGGCATTGATCTGCTCACCCTTTCCTCGAACGATCTTTACGGGCCGCAGGGAGCAGGCGCGCTGTACGTGCGTCCGGGCGTTCGCATTCAACCGGTGCTTTTCGGCGGCGGGCAGGAGCGGGGCCTAGTGCCTGGCACCGAGGATCTCTATGCACTGGCGGGATTTGGCGAGGCGGCCAGGCTGGCTTGCCTGGAGAAGGCAGAGGAGAGCCTGCGACTGCAGGCCATCCGGGATGCTCTGATCAAGGAGATACTCAAGATCGGGGAGTCGTACCTCACCGGCCACCCCACAAAAAGGCTGCCTCATCATGCCAGCTTCCGCTTCAGCCGCATTGAGGGGGAGAGCATTCTTCTCACCATGGATGCCATGTTCAACATTCAGGTATCGACAGGCTCGGCCTGCTCCTCACGCACTTTGGAGCCCTCCCATGTGCTTTTGGCCATAGGCTTAAAGCATGAGCAGGCGCATGGCTCCATGGTCATGACGCTGGGCAAAAAGAACAATCCAGACCAGATACCGGCCATCGCCAATGCGACGAAAAAGACAGTAGAAAGGCTCAGGGCTCTCTCTCCGCTTTAAAAAGGTGAAAATAAAATGGCACAGATTGGTTACTCCAAGAAAGTTATGGAACACTTCATGAACCCCCGGAATGTGGGGGTGATCGAGAACCCGGACGGATACGGACAGGTGGGCAATCCGGTCTGCGGCGATCTCATGGAGATATTCATCACCGTCAAGGAAGACAGGGTAGACGACATCAAATTCAGGACCTTCGGCTGCGGCTCGGCCATAGCCGTCTCCAGCATGGTCACAGAGATGGCCAGGGGCAGGACGCTGGACGAGGCCATGCTGATCACCAGGAAGGATGTGGCGGACGAGCTGGACGGCTTGCCGCCGCAAAAGATGCACTGCTCCAACCTGGGCGCGGATGCGCTGCATGCCGCCATCAAGAATTACTGGGTGAAGATCGGCAAGATCAAGCCTGAGGAAGCCGCGCCCGAGGAGGGCGAAGAGGGGGAGAGCTGCGGGAGGTGAGTGATAAGCGGGAATAAATCCCATCCTAATTTTTCATTTAGCTTTTCTAATTTTCGGGGTATTTTTAAATTTCAGTCATTTTAACTCGACTCGATCAAAGATATGCTTTTTAATGTCATTTCAATTTTTCTGTAAGCATATAATTATAATAATAAGATAGCTACAATTCTTAAGAGCTGAACCCTATTGCACACTGACTATATTCACATCTTTTACATGATCACAGCTCAAGTCTTCTTGAACATATTTTATTAATTCAGATTTTTTATTTTTTAGGAATTCAGGATTGTTACCTTGATATAATTCCACTTCCCATGTAGAATAATTTTTCCCATTCCGTCTCAGGCTGTATTTAATTTCAGATACTGCTTGACAATGATAAAACATATTTATTGTCCTAATGAGTGTCTGGATTTGTGATTCACTTCCTTTTACTTGGTACAAATATAGCTCCTTCGGATTTATGCATGGTGAAGAATTTATTCTAAAATTAATTGCATTTTTCCCCTTCTGAAAATTACATTCCCGACACAAAGTTTGAGAGTTCTCAACATCTGCTCTTCCGCCCTGAAAAACAGGTACGATATGATCTATCTCCATTCTGTTGCCTTTTCCGCTCTTGAAACAACAAAGGCACGTGTAGTTATCCCTTTTTTTAATTTGCTCTTTTTCTGGTTCAGTTAATTCAATATCTATCTTATTATTATCTTCATTTATATGAAATAAGTCACCTGCATTTTTTGACTTCCCCATTTCGTCTAAGATAATCCTTGTGAATTCAAGGTCAAAAGCATTTATAAACATATGGAAATTTTTATAAAATACTTTCCATAAATTTCCTGATTTTTCATACTCGGACTTTAGTAGGTAAATTTGCTGTGGTTTTGTTTGACCTCCAAATTTTCTAGCAAGTTTACTGAGATCATATCTTTCGCGATCTTCAAATGAATGATATTCAGGCACAGAACCATGGACCGCAATATGTCTGCATATTTTTATTAAGTCGTTTTCCAAAGCAGGCCCTATGATATCTTTCATTGAATCGAAGTATTCATTGATCCAAGAACTAATTTTAGGTGCCATTGTTTTTTCATCAAGTTTTTCATCAGACCATTCTTCGGGTATTTGATCGAATTTATTTTTATCGCAATACCCCGATGCTTGCATCGGGGATAAAGGGCATACGTTATCAACCTAGGTTTGGATCTGCTTAGCCTGGTTCCACATTCATGCGGCGGCGCCTTGGATGCCCCGATGCTTGCATCGGGGTGCGC
>JAPKYC010000034.1 GCA_026394505.1 Methanothrix sp. | reverse complement strand
ACCGTCTTGAGCAGCGTCTTGGCTCCGCGCACGGTCTTGACGCTGCGTGTCGTCTCTTGGTCTCCATAAATCCAGACATCGTCCTTGGTGGAAAACTCGATGTTTCCTTTGGTTCGGGAGGGCAGGGAGATATGGGGCACTATGCCCTGCTGAAACTGATTGTAAAGGGTATCCGCGAGGCCCAGCAGCCTCTCCTCAGCCCTTTTGGATTTTTCTGCTTTTTTTATTTTTTCGTCTGATTTTTCCATTGGCTAGATCACCCTGGCCCCTGTGACGATTTCCGCTTCCAGGCCCTCCACTACCAGCTCTTTTAAGGATACGCCATCGGCCGCGATGCTGTAGCTGAGGGTGGTGCTCTGGCCCGGACCGATGGAGAGCTTCCAGTGATAGTCGTAGCCGTCTCCCAGGGGAATGACTTTGGCGTCAGGCCAGACGTAGTCTGCCAGCACTGCCAGCACCTCATGCAGCTTAAAGGAGCGTACCAGTTCGCTGTGATTTTCTACCTGGATTTTGACGCATAGTTGGCCGTTATTCCTCTCCACTTTCCGGAAGACGAGAAGATTGCCCATGATCTTGGCTACCACCGGCCCGATATCCGGCAGCTCCTTTTCCAGGACATCGGAGAGCTTCTGGGCGATGCGCGGCAGGATCTTTCTTATGATCTCTTCCTTCTCCCTTCTTTCCGAGAGAACGCTCTGACGGCTCAGGTAGCGGCGCAGCTTTCTCGCCACTTCTTTCAGACCCAGATCGATCTCGGTCAAAATATCCGGCATATCGGCCACGGCATCTTTGCTCTCCGAGGTGAAGGGAATGTTGGTGGAGGCGATATGAACCAGCAGCACCGCCGGGCCGACCGGCACGCCGCTTCCTGTAGGCTGGCCCAGAGAATAGTTCTTCCAGGAGACGCTCTCCACAGCGTGAGTTATGGCGCAGGCACCCTGCTGATAGACGAGTGGAACTCGATTGGCAAAGCGCAAAAGTTCAATGCGGCTCTCCTTCTCCAGTTCCCCTCCGTATCCCAGTCCCACCTCGACCAGGAAGGGATTGCCCGAATAGACGGATACGGGCCGAACCGTGGTGGCGATATAGTCCAGGCGAAACTCCTTTTCGAGACCTGTCTTGATCAGCTCCTCGCCAATAGGAGAGAGGCAGTCCACGGGAGGCGACTTGACCTTGATCTGCTTGAAGGCGCAGTGCAGGCGAGATGCGGCCTCGTGGTCCAGGCCGGCGGGGGCCTCTTCCGGATCCAGGCCCGCCCGGCTGCACAGCTCCTGAGCGGATATGGTGCCGATGGAAGAGAAGGTCTCTTTTAAAAAGACGCGCAGCTTCTTTTTGTCGGTGTAGCGCAGAAGCTTGATCAGCTCGCCAAGTTCAATTCCGTCCGGATGAGGGGAAATGGCATAAGCTTTTTTGGGCAGACTCTCCGTGGCCCTCTCGAAGACCTCCACGTTGCCCTCCGGTTCCACCAGGGTCAGGCGGGCATGGGGATTGACGATGGCGGTGCTCTTCAGCGAGCCGTAGACCGATTGGCGGCGGCTCCTCACATAGGTGCCCTCCATCTCCAGCTCCACGCGCGTGCCCCTGGGGCGTTCCCAGTCCCTATCCTCCGATTTAAGAATCTCTGGCTCGTTTTTGGCGGTATTTATGAGCAGCTCGCAGTAATGGGCCGGTCTGTCCGGCGCGATCTTTGAGATGACTTTCGTCGGCCTGCCGCTGGTGAGCTGGGAATAAAGCACCGCCGCGGATATGCCGATGCCCTGCTGGCCGCGGCTTTGCCGTAGCGTATGAAAACG
>JAPKYC010000212.1 GCA_026394505.1 Methanothrix sp. | reverse complement strand
GCGCCGGAAGGAGTAGCGGGTGATCTCGAACATCTTGAGGGGCATGGCCTTGTAGGAGATGGTCATGTCGTGGCCCATGAGAAACTGGCCGAAGCAGGCCGCGAATCTCAGGAAGAGCTTCTTCTTATCGGAATCGATCTGATACTGGCGGGCCGGGAATCGGTCCAGGTACTTCTTGAGGGTGGGGTGCTCCATGTCGTACATGATGGGCGTCTCCACCTCCATGGCGCCCATATCCGAGGCCTTGTCCAGCACGTAATTTTCCAGCAGCGATTTGATGAGCCGGCCCTTGGGATAGAAGCGCATGTTCCCCGGATCGGAGCCCGGCTCGTAATCGACCAGCTCCAAGCGCCTCATCAGTTCCACGTGCGGAGGAATTCTGTCCACTGCTCTGGCTTTGGAGATCTCGTAGTTGGTGAACTTTTGCAGGTTCTCGTGGTCTGTGAAGTCGAACTTATCGACATCAATCAGGTTGCCGTCCAGGTCGAGCACCTTCCAGTAGGAGACGGCCCTGGCCTCGGACTTGAGGGCCTCGGAGACCACCTCGTCCTCCCCGAGCCGGATGGACCGGGACAGCTCGGAGAGGGGATGGCCCTTGCAACTGATGGTAAAGGCTTTGTACCAGCCGAAGGGGGCGCGCATGACCTCGTAGTTGGCGGATAGGGTCTCATGCATGCCTTTCAAGATTTTAACGGCCGTCGCGGGACTGGAGAGCTGAGAGCTCAGGTGCGCGTAGGGATAGAGCATGATGCGGGCGGCGTGCACCTGTTTGGCAACGTCCATGATCTGCTTGCAGCCCTCGGCTATGACCGCATCCGGATCGTCCTCGTCGAACTTCTCCACGGCTATGAAGGCGCAGAGGGCTTCCTCCAGCCGGCCTTTCTTGGCCGAGTCAACGATTTCTTCCGCCATCTTCGTAGGCCGCTTGGCCTCGAACTCAATGAAATCAGAGTGGATTAAGAGCAATTGCAATAGGGGTCACCTGATGATTGAGGGGAGGGCGTGGGGGTAGGTAAAGGTTTCGATGAGGTGATGAAGTAAAGCAAAAGCCTTTATAATTAGAAACGATGCTTAAGGTTAAAGGATGATATAATGTACAACTGGTTCACCTATTTAATAGCAGTAGCCCAGGTAGTACTTGGATTTCTTATCATAAGATTTAATAGGAGATTAGTGCCTCCAAATCCAATTTCAGAAGATAATAAGGAATCGCAGATCCCAATGATAGGTACAATTCTAATTGGGCTAGCAGATATTATATTAATTATATTCATATTCCGCGAAAGTTAATAGTTTCTTGGTATGTGGTTGGCTAACTAGCCTCGCCGTTACCATTTGGAGACTTGCCAGTCCTTTCTGTCCCCATGTTGCCGGTGTCGTTATGATGCGCCCCTGATTATATTATAATAATTCCCATTTCGAACCCTTGTCCAAAATCGTCAATAATTTATCGGACCTAAGTTGTGCTTAGAATCTAAATGTACATAAAAACGCATTGCAGCAGCCAACCATCTCCGTCTGCTTACTAGCTCTAGCTCGCCAATGATTATCCCATTTGGAAAATCATTGTCCTTTTTAGGAAAGGGTCCGGAATAGGAAATAATAATAAAATTAATCACCTAATAATTTATTTATAATTCTGGTGAGCTTTTCTATTGTGCTTGTATTACTCACAATCAATGCATCAGATTGCTTCATTTGTATAAGTGTCAGCTTTATTTCCTTCCGCGTATAATGGATTTCAACTATTGAGAAGATAGCTACTATCAGGGAGATAAGTACGGCTATCATAGTAAGAATTAATGAGATGAATTCATAATGTACTATGGCGGGCTCATCATAATCTTCATAGACTGCAAGATCTGTTTCGAATTCTTTGTTGTAGCTTCCTATTGAAATCCACGGAGGGGATTTTCTCAATCCCGTTTCGGAGAAGTTTGCAGTTATTGATAGCTTTTCGGCTTTCCCCTTCGAGAAAGATACATTACCTATTGACTGCCAAGTTGTATTATTAAATTCTGGCTTATTAGAATCCCATGATGCCCTAGCTATTCTGCACCCATCTGGAGGTGTGATATTGACCGGGAATGAATTCGTTTCGTCATTTCCTCCAAGATATTCAATATTATATACAAATTTTTTCTCTTTGAGACGAGTGAGACTTTTAGAATCGCAACTATAATCGATTGAGAATTTCTCGCCCCTCTCAAGGACTTTTATTGTCACAACATCTTCCTGTAAATAGCCATCTGCTCTTAATATATATCTTATATCTTTTATTCCTAAATCGGTTGGACGCAAATAATACTTGAAGATAATGCTCTCGCCTTGGCGTAGGTTTTTCTCAATTATTCGTATTGCATTCAGATTCACCACCAAATTCTGAGATTCATGTTCCTTTATAAACGATAGATTATTTAGCATTTTAGGGTAAATATGCTCCAACATCTGCCTTTTCTGAAGACGATAGTCTTTCGAATCATGGTATGCTGAAGAGTTGGGGTTGAGAGAGGAGACTCTTTTTCTGTCTATTTTAATATTACAAATAATTTCATTATCGCGGTTACATTAAGAATATCACTTTCTTTAAGAAAAGAGCTGTTCTGCTCTTCATAATCTAACATTTGCTGTATGTTCGAAGTTCTTATTTGGTGGGAGCAATATGTAATATTAAGATCTTCATCAGGAATTTCCCAAAATTCCATTTGATTCAAGCCACCTTTCTTCTGCGTTGTTATTTTAACCAGAACTTCGATCTCTTCATCCTTGAAGAATTCGCCATCTCTTCTCGGTTTGATGAAATTCCTTCTTATATTTATAGTGGGTGTCTCGCCGGACACGAAAATATCTCGCGATGATCCACCAACCGAATTCTGCGGTGTTGTTTTTGTCTCCTCAGTACCAAATACTTCTTCCATGAATTCATTGCCAAATTCTTTTTCAAAATGCTTTGAATAGACATCCCCCGTGTCATTGTTTCCTGAAATTGATAATGGAATTGATAACGGAATTGATAGTGAGAATAACAATAATATAATATTAATCTTCATCCAAAAATCAACTCAGTATCATTAATTTCTATATCACAACTCATTGGACATTGGTCTCTTGTTTGTTCGAGATCATCCATCCCATTATGCCAGATAAAAAGGCAGCCGTCCACTGTGATTTTTAATTCCTGCATTTCATCTGATTTAATGATACGATTCGAACGAATTGGACTTTTGAGCACAATATGGCTGAAATTATCAATTCGGATAGGGAAATGGAACGTATTGTTTTTAATAAGATTAGAAAGAGATTGCTCGATTACTATCCCAGAACCCATGCTTGTATTTCCACGTTCAATATTAATATTTTCAAATTCATTATATCCCCCTTTAAATATCCAAATTCCACTGTCATTCTGCCGAATATCAAGAATACAATCTTTGATTTTACAATAAGAGCAATCAATCACCCTGAGCAAACTAATTAACCCATTATCAAAATTAGCAGATTGTTCTATGGAAAGCCCTGAAATATTAATATTCGTCGATTCTTCTATACTCATTATTGCTATCACGGATTTGTGGTTCTTCAGTGATGCATGAGGTACATTGGATTTAATGGCAAAATGGTCTTTTCCTTTTATTGAAATAGCTTTGCTTACATTGTATATATTGCAATTCAAAATAATCTCTGTATAATTGGATGCATTATCAATTGCCTTCTGTAGATCTTGATTGCATTCAACGTATTCTGGTTCATATATATCCACATTGATCTCTTCCGACCAATTACCAGGATTTCCTTGTATATCTAATGCACTGGCTTTTACTTTTTTTGTGCCATGTTTCAACCATCTTTGAATAATTTTGGCACTTGTATTTGATTCTGAATGAACTATTGGGTCCAATACGTCATCAGTTATATTAAATAAAAATTTCACTTTTTTGATTGGAAGGCCAATATTTAAATTTGTTGAATATGTATAATTAACACCAATATATCCAATGCGCTCACCACGTGGTGTCTCAGGCGGCTTAGGGCGCATCACAGTTAAGTTGATCGTCGATGAGCTGTTGCCCTTTTGAGTTGATGCTGTGATAGTTATGGTATAATCCACAGGTTCTCTATAAGAATGATATTGGATGGTATCATTTCCAGAAGGTACAAATTCTGACATTCCATCTGGCGTTCTATCGCCCCACATCCATGAATAGTTGATACTATCATTATTAGGGTCGGTAGAACTTGTTGAAATAAATAAATCGTAATTCGACCACAGAAAACCATCTGAAGATATGTTAAATTTTGGTTTAGTCGGCGGCACGAGAACCGATGCATTTATCGGCTGCGCAGGTAGTGATACATTTACATTGATCGTCGATGAATTGTTGTATCCCATTGAATCTCGTGCTGTCATAACGATTGTATAATTGCGCGCCTCTTTCCAGGAATGACATTGTGTGACATTATCTCCAGAAGAGATTCCTTGTGATTTATCACTTCGTCCGTCACCCCACTCCCAGATAAGGTCAATACTATCATTATCTGGATCAGTAGCAATGGCTAAAATACATAGCGTTTCATTTACCAAGAGAGTAACATCCGAAGATATGTTATGCTTTGGCCTGTTTGGTGGTCTGTTTTGGATTAAGACTGGTGAGGTTTGAACTGGTTGTAGAGGAAATGCAATCCAAATCGTTGCTCCAAAAGCATTAAATATAAAATCTAATCTAGATCTATTTTCCTTATTATATTCGAAAGGATCTACAATTTCCCAGGAGTCGCCTTTCGTATCATGATTGAGACTCAACTCATTTGTCACGCTATTTCTATAAAATTTAATTGATCTAAATGAACTCCTATTACCTATTACTTTGTCGGATTTCCATTTAAAATTAATCATTCCATCAACATCATTTTCTATTATTGAATTCCAATTGCCGGGAGATATCTCCCTCTTGAATGTTATCCATTCCGGACCCGTTGCCTCATCTTTATAAGCTTCAGGCCCGATGACCGGATCCCATTTTTCGCCTTCACTGGTGATTATGGTTGGATATGCATTTGACATGCTTATTGTAAATAGTATTATTAATAATAAAAGCATAAAAAAATTGCTAAGGCTGGTGATGCGTACCATATTTGTCAGTCAGCTAGTCTTCTATAAATAATTTTCCATGAATTTTTAGATATAGTTGCTATGTATAATAAATTTATTTAATTAATAATCTAATTTTTCCGCATTCATTACACATACCCACGAAAAAAATTGCCCGATAAGATGCTATCCCACCACCTTCACGCTCTCAATCTTCACCTTGCCCATGGCATCCACCACATCCATGCCCTCGATCACTTTGCCGAAGACCGGATGCTTGCCGTCCAGGAAGTTATTGTTCACCAGGTTGATGAAGAACTGGCTGCCGCCCGTGTTGGGCCCGGCGTTGGCCATGCTGATGGTGCCGCGATCATTCTTGTTCTTGCGGGAAAGCTCGTCCTTGATGGCATAGCCAGGCCACCCCGGGCCCGTGCCGGCGGGGTCGCAGCCCGAAATTATGATTTCTCTAAAAAATTTCTTTGGCCATTTCGTGATCGATCACACGCAGATTTGACTTTTCAGGAACGTAGTACTTCAGCTTCGTGTCTGTAGTTAAGAAGTAATCCACCTTGTAGGCTAAAGCATATCCCAAATGCACCAGGTCGGTGTCAGTTAGCCTGTAATCAATTCGTTCGCCTTTCTTGTACTTCTCGACCAGCTTGTAGCATGCATCGGCCACAAGAGCATTGGGATAGAGAAAGCTAAGCTCGAGAGCACCCCAAAAATCAATCAGCTTATGGAGTTCATCCAAATCGTGGTCGGTGTTCTCTTTTTCTCCTCTTAGGCACTCAATAACGCTCTCTCCGAGGACCGATATTGGTACCAAGGGGATGATATGAGGATCAGTGCTCAAGTGATTTAGAAGTTTCTGCATATTGATGGGCTTGATGTCTTCCCGATTCGATGTAAAGCAAAAGAAGAAGATTGCTGAGTCTACCGCTACTTTAATGGCTGTCATCAAAGATGCTTTCTAAGTTTCTCTTCATCTCATTAAACTCTTTCTCGGTGACACGCCACGTTATCTCTCCGTGTATGTTCACGGCACCTCCATAAGGAAGCATGTCTTTTAGCATCTCGTTAGTACCAGCCATTTTTCCTCTTTTAAAAGCACATCGTGCAAGTATTTTAAGCTTCCTTTGATGTGGGAAATTACCCTGTCGCAAAATCCCTTTTGCTGTGAATGGGCACAATCACTTTCTTGTGCGTTTCCGGATGATAGTAAATGCAGTGGCTGCCTGAGGTTCGCTCAAGAACAAATCCTGCTCTCTCCAACGCTTTGGCAAGCTGGTGAGGAGAGACTGAAAGGCTGCTTAGGCATAGGCAACAATCTTCACAGTGCGTTCTATTACTGATTCGTCGGATGGGACCATTTCACCATGAGAAATCAGCGTTTCAACATAGATTTCGATGGCATCTCTTGCCATCTCCAAGGCTTCCTCGATGGTCTTTCCAAAGGTGACGCATCCGGGAAGTGACGGAACCCATGCCGTATATACTTCATCCTCCGCTTCCCATCGAAGCATCACATGATAACTCAAGGTCTTCATTGATGCAGATTATGCATTTTCGCATATAACTAATCTATGCTAATCTTGGCCTCGATTATCTTCACCTCTTTTACCGGCTTGTCATTGGCTCCCTTCTTCACCTTGGCCATGGCATCGACCACATCCATGCCCTCGATCACTTTTCCGAAGACCGGATGCTTGCTGTCCAGGAAGTTGTTGTTCACCAGATTGATGAAGAACTGGCTGCCGCCAGTGTTCGGCCCGGCGTTGGCCATGCTGATAGTGCCGCGATCGTTCTTGTTCTTGCGAGTGAGCTCGTCCTTGATGGCATAGCCAGGCCCCCCACAACCTGTGCCGGTAGGGTCTCCGCCCTGAATCATGAAGCCGTCTATGATGCGGTGAAAGATGACCCCGTCATAAAATCCCTTCTCTACCAGCTTTTGGAAGTTTCCCGAGGTGATGGGCGTGTCCTCGTAAAGCTGCAATGTGATGTCCCCCATGCTGGTCATAAGCCGTACCTTAACTCCGCCTGCGTTTGATGTGCCTTCTGCCATTTTTTTGTCATCTCCTGTTACTATGGTTTTCCAGTTGTTAGTTCGTCTCTGTGCGTACTCTGTGAACTCTGTGTCTCTGTGGTTGAAACGTCGTTAACCACTGGCTATAACCAAACGGCGACGAACTACCACCACAGAGACACAGAGCGCACGGAGGACTCACAGAGAACTCGATTATTCTATTACTCACTCGATACAGCGAGGAACCTTTCTTTCATCGGCTATCATTACTATTACCACGATTATGATAAACTACATAAAAATTTAAGAGATAATCTTTGCCTGGATTATCTTCACCTCGGTGAGCGGTCGCTCATTGGCGGTCTGAACCTTGCCGATGGCGTCAACCACATCCATGCCCGCGATCACCTTTCCGAAAGCGGGATGCTTGCCGTCCAGGAAGCTGTTGTCCACCAGGTTGATGAAGAACTGGCTGCCGCCCGTGTTCGGCCCGGCATTGGCCATACTGATGGTGCCGCGATCGTTTCGGTTGTGATTGGTGAACTCATCCGCAATGGTATAACCCGGTCCGCCCATGCCTGTGCCCTCCGGATCTCCGCCCTGAATCATGAAGCCGTCGATGACTCTGTGGAAGATTACTCCGTCGTAGAACCCCTTCTCGACGAGCTTTTGGAAGTTTCCAGTTGTGATGGGCATGTCGTCATAGAGCTGCAATGTGATATCGCCCATGCTGGTCTTCAAAAGAACTTTGGTCGCGTTATCCTCCCCTGCCGCAGACGCAGAGCCTGCGGCCACGGCCAGCACCAGAATGCTGACGGCTAAATAGAATATGAATCTCATTAGAGAGGTTCGTTATATCTAGAATAAATTAAGCTTTCCCAGGAAATCCTTCTTCACCATGAGAAATCAGCGTTTCAACTTAGATCTCGATTGCGTCTCTTACCATCTCAATAGCTTCCTCTATGGTTTTTCCAAAGGTGACACATCCAGGAAGGGATGGGACCCATGCCGTGTATACCTTGTCTTCAGGTTCCCATTGAAGCCGCACATGATATCACAACATCTTCATTTCAACTTCTGAGGTAAATCGAGCCTCAACCTACGTCTTCATGGCCCGGCTCTCATCAATCACGATGTAGTCCTTGATGGCCACCACTGAGCCGAAGGGTATGAGCACAAACCTTCCGTCTTCCCTGTACTTCATGCGGTTCAGCTCCTTGTTCGGCTTGACCAACAGATCCACCAGCTTTCCGGTCTGAACCTCAAAAATCACATCCTCCAGCTCGCCTAACACCATGCCGTCGATGTTTACGATCTCTTTTCCAGCAATGCTTCCCGAGAACACCTTTCCCATTCCCCGTCACCTTCCCCCGTCATTTAATGGCCCTTCGCTATTTCCAGTTGTTAGTTCGTCTCTCTGTGCGTACTCTGTGAACTCTGCGTCTCTGTGGTGGAAACGTCGTTAGACGCTGGTTATGACCAAATGGCGGACGATACTGCCACCACAGAGGCACAGAGCGCACGGAGGACTCACAGAGGACTCCATTATTCTTATGCCCACTCGATACAGCGAGGAGCCCTCTTAGTAGATGCATTTTTTGCCTTCCTGGCCTGGCGCTATCTGTAGCCGATGAGCGATGCCGGTTCCACCTTAATTCCGCCCTTGAACCTCTCGCTGATCCTCTCGTAGTAGCTGACCATGTTCTCCTCCACACTCGGCCTGACCTTCTTCAAAGCCTCCCGGAAGTGGTTCATCTCCACCTTCTCCCCATCTTCGCGCAGGGCCAGCATGGCTGCCTCACGGCAGAGCGAGTCCAGGTCCGAGCCCACGTATCCTTCCGTCAACTCCGCCAGCTCCTCTAAGTTTACATCCTCGCCTTTGGGCATCTTCGCAGTTTGAATCTTGAGAATCTCGTGCCGCCCTAATTTGTCGGGCGGCCCCACCAGAAGCATGCGGTCGAACCTTCCCGACCTGAGAAGGGCCGGGTCCAGGATATCCGGGCGATTGGTGGCGCCTATGACCACCACATCTTTGAGCGTCTCCAGGCCGTCTAATTCTGCCAGGAGCTGATTTACTACCCGCTCCATGACGTGACTGCCTTCATCCGTGCCCCGCATGGGTGCAATGGAATCCAGCTCATCGAAGAATATGATGGCGGGAGAGACTTGCCTCGCTTTCCGGAAGATCTCCCGAATGGCTTTCTCCGACTCGCCCACCCACTTGGAGAGCATCTGCGGCCCTCGCACACTGATGAAGTTGGCATTGGTCTCGTTGGCCACCGCCTGGGCGATCATGGTCTTTCCCGTGCCCGGCGGTCCGTAGAGCAGAATTCCCTTGGGAGGGCGTATGCCCATCTTGCGAAACTTCTCAGGCTGCTTGATGGGCCATTCAATAGCTTCGATCAGCTCCTGCTTGAGCATTCCCAGGCCCCCCAGATCGCTCCACTGCACGCGCGGCACCTCCACTAAAACCTCTCGCATGCTGGAGGGCTCGATCTCCTTTAGAGCTTCCTCGAAGTCCTCTCCCATAACCAGCATCTTTTCCACGATCTCAGGAGGGATCTCGTCCTCTGTGGTCAGATCGGGCAGGTAGCGGCGTATAGCTCTCATGGCCGCCTCCTTGCACAGCGCACTTATGTCGGCCCCCACAAAGCCGTGCATTCTGTCCGCCAGGCTCTCCAGGTTCACGTCTTCCGAGATGGGCATGCTGTGCATGTGGATCTGCAGAATCTCGATTCTTCCGGCCCGATCCGGAACTCCGATCTCGATCTCCCGGTCGAACCGGCCTGGGCGGCGCAGAGCCGGATCGATGGCCTCTTCCCTGTTTGTGGCACCGATCACCACCACCTGGCCGCGCTCTTTTAAGCCGTCCATCATGGCCAAAAGCTGCGCCACCACGCGCCTCTCCACCTCGCCGGTAACGTCAGCGCGCTTGGGGGCGATGGAGTCGATCTCGTCGATGAAGATGATGGAAGGAGCCGCCTTCTGGGCATCATCAAAGATCTCTCGCAGCCGCTGCTCGCTCTCGCCGTAATACTTGGACATTATCTCCGGCCCGGCTATGGAAAAGAAATTGGCTCCGCTCTCATTGGCCACCGCCTTGGCGATGAGAGTCTTTCCCGTGCCCGGCGGCCCGTAGAGCAGAACGCCCTT
>JAPKYC010000088.1 GCA_026394505.1 Methanothrix sp. | reverse complement strand
GCGCGAAGCCGCGAAGCACAGATGAAACAAATTCCAGCCTATAATTGCCACTGCCGAAGGTTTAATAAAGCGATACGTCATAAACATTCATGAACTTAAAAAACTATATATTAAAAAGTAATTACACGGGGGTAGTGGATGCGGATAGATATATATATATATATATATATATATATATTATCATAATATTAATCCTGTGCTGCAACGCAAGTTCGCAAAGTTACAAAAGTCAGATCCTATTCAACAGTCATGTTGAGGGAATTTTCCATAGGGCAGATTTAGGTGAGCTATATCCTTGGGAGAAATATGAGATTTCGATAACCTGCCCAAGTTTGATCTGGCCGTGGGGCTATAAAATCTATAAACTAAATCCTTCTGCGCCCTCTGGACTTGATTTGGTGAACGAACAATGGCTGCCGATACACTTGGGAAGGCCTGTTCAAATAAACAGCATCGCAGCCGATTCCACTGGCCCAGGCCACTATTATCTCCTCCTTGCATCATGTACGGATATTGGCTTAAGCGTAACAAATGGATTTATAACAGTCGATGATGAAGTATGTGTCGGCCCATCGACTACCTGGGATCTGGCGATAAAGAAGTTTACGGATCTGCGGGCTGAGCAATACCAGATTGAACGAGGCAATGAGCTTGCAGAGCAAAATCAGCAAAGAGAGGCTATTGAATGCTATGATTATGCCCTTTGGATCAACCCGGGGTCTGCGCAAGCCTTGACAAATAAAGGCATAGCTCTCTTCCAATTGGGTGAATTTGAGGAGGCAATTGATTGCTTTAACGCTGCCTTAGAGTTAAATCCGCAATCTTCAGAAGCATGGATCTATAAAGGCCACGCTCTTGCCAAACTGAAACGCTATCCAGAAGCTATCGTGGCTTTCCAGAACGTCCCGAATAAACAAGACATTCCTGATGTGTGGATTGATCTGGGGATTGCTTTCTTTAATATAAATGATTTTAAAAATTCAACCAATGCATTTAGCAAAGCAACTGAGCTAAATCGAGAATACAAAGAGACCTACAAAAGGGAAATTTCCAGAGCCTGGAATGAATGGGGCAAGGTCCTGGCCAGACAAGATAACCCCTGTGAAGCAGCTGATGCCTTTGCCAAAGCCCTCAGCGTAGATTCGCGCTATCTGGATGCCATTAGGAATCGAGCGATTGCGGAGTCGCGCTGTCATATTTTGCAGCCTGTCGCAAATGCCAGCCGAAATTTGACCAATTAAACAAATTCAAGAGTGCAGCGGTCTCTGCACTCTTAGCCATTTTTTTTATCTGCAAATATGGACCATTTCTACTTGCATGCGCACCAGCGGCTTGGAAAGATGACGGCGGGCACAGGGCGGCACCTCGTAGTAACCCGTCTTTAGATCGCGGGGGAGACGCCAGCGCACCCGGCCCTCGGCATGTGTCTTGCAGCGGCGGCAACGGTAGCCCTGACCCTTGCCTGCGGACTCCATTCTCCTCTGGCACTCAGGACAGATCGGGGCCTCGGTCTCCACTTTGTCTGCCAGATGCAGGATGTTAATCTTCTCCAGGTTTAGCGTTCCCTCTTGCACTGAGCCGTAGACCTCCAGCTCATCGCCTGAAGTAAGCTGATTAACTATGGAGCGAAAGTTCTTGGTAGGCTCAAAAGCGGCGCAGCTCATGCGGGCAGTGCCGTTTTGCAGCGGGAAGAAGAGGGGGCCGCCGGCAATAGCCTGCGCAGGTTCAGCCACAACTCCACGAAGCCGGTAGCTCTGGCTGTTTTTGACATTTCCAACCTCTCCATTCAAGATATGGGCATCTGTTCCCTGGTTGGTCTGGTAGAGCACGCTCCTCTCCACAGGCTCCGATTTTATGGTGAGGAATGCCTCCATGATCGCCTGCGGGTCAGCGCCTCTTATGCCAAACAATACCGGATCTCCTGAGTGGGGGGCAAAGACGATTCTATTATTATGATGATCTACCGTATCCCAGGTGCGCGGATAGGTGAGGGCATCGGCTCTCCAGACGGACTCTTCATCAATGCGCCGCGGCGTGCCCCAGCGCGGCCGCTCCCGATAGGCGATCAGCTCGTAGGTGAAATCGGGGAGCACAGCTCCCACCGCCGCCAGGGCTCCGATCAGGCCGCGCCCCTTCTTGAAGCCCCGGTACCAGATTCCCCCTTCATCCAGCAGTTTTTTGGCCTCTTTTATCTCCAGGATCTCTGTGACCGCGCGCCGGTAGAAGGCCGTCATCTTCGCCGTCACCTGCGGCGCGATGACCAGACCGGGATTGGTATTCATCCCGGAGAAATCGGACAGTTCCAGCACGGTCTCTAAGGCCACATCCTTGACCTCCTCCAAGCGGTCGCTCTCCAACTGGAAGGCCAACGCGGCATTGCCGCGCGTTTTATATCGGGCGCAGGGGTTGAGACGAATCAGTTTGGGCCGGCCTACAATCTTTCCCAGAGGCTGCAGACTCTCCATGAGCACTGCGGCGAGGTAAGTGGTGCACAGTCCCCTTTCAGAATCAGTATCATCAATTCCAATAAACATGGTCAACCTTAAATAGCCGTCAAACCGTGATATATAATGATGGATAAGGAACTTCTCGCCGAGCGCGTGGAGGAGGTTCTAAGGCAGGCCGGGTTCTGTACATCGGATCGCTGCTATCTCCGTCCCAGGAGCTTTGATCTTGCCGCTCGAAAGGGAGATCTTTTCCTGCTCCTCAAGATCCTCTCCAACATCGACGGCCTGAATGAGCAGACTGCCACAGAGGTGCGCCGTCTGGCCAAGCATCTTTTTGCCAGCCCCATCCTGGTGGGCGAGAAGACCCGAGACCAGTACCTAGAAAGGGGTGCGGTCTATTTTCGCTATGGGATTCCTACGCTTAATCTTAATACCCTGGCGGACTGCCTTTTGGATGATGCCCTGCCATTGGTCTACGCGGCGCACGGAGGGCTTTATGTGCGCATCGACGGCACCAGGATGAGGCAATTGCGGCTGGAGCGCGGCATCTCTTTAGGGGCGCTGGCCTCTGAGTTAGGCGTATCGCGGCGCACCATAAGCAAGTATGAAGTGGAGGACATGGACACAACTGTGGATGTGGCCATTAAGCTGGAAGAGATATTCGAGCAGGATCTGATCCAGCCCGTGGATCCCTTCCTTCCCGGAAATGCGGTGGTGGATAAGGGGCCGGTGACGGACAATATCCTGCGCAGACTTCTGGAGATAGGCTTTGAGGTAGTTCCCACAGCCCAGGCCCCCTTCAATGCCATTACCAGAACTGAGGATCTGGTGGTGCTGACAAGCGTGAGCAAATTTTCCCAGAGCATGCTCAAGAAGGCCCGGCTTATGAGCAGCCTTTCGGTCGTGGCCAGGACCAAGTCGGTGGTAATCGTAGACGGCGAGACCAAGCTGGAGTGCATCGAAGATACGGCTTTGATCGAGAAGCGCGAGCTGGAGAGCATGGACCGCACCCGGGAGTTCGAGGATCTGGTAGCCGAGAAGCAGAATAGATAATATAGGTCAAAAACCAGTTACTATTATGAGACAAGCCATATTGTTGCTAATAATCTTATTGGCAGCCGCATCCTGGGGACAGGTGGCTGCACAGGCAAATCCTGCAAACAATTCTACCAATGCTGGCATCAATGCCAGCACTTCCATGGGCACTTTGAACCTGGCCCTATTCAGCATGCCCGATACCCGGCAGAGCACGGAATACTCCTGCGGCGCTGCCGCCCTGCAGGCGGTTTTGGGCTACTGGGGAAGAGACATCGGTGAAGAGGACCTGCGGGAGATGCTCAACACCAATGAAGAGTCCGGGACCTACCCCGACGATATAATCAGGGTGGCCTCAGCTCTTGATCTGCAGGCCGAATATAAAGAGAACATGACCATGAAGAATCTGGAAAACTATGTGGCGCAGGGAATACCGGTCATTGTGGACTGCCAGGCCTGGAGGAGCGTCTCGCAGTACAATGAATCTTGGGCGGATACCTGGTACAACGGTCACTGGCTGGTAGTAATAGGAATAGACGAAGGCAATGTGACCCTGGAAGACCCCTACCTCCTGGGAGATCGGGGCTTTTTGCCTCGCGAGGAATTCGAGGCGCGCTGGCACAACGTGCGCGGCCTGGACGAGACGGATACCGGAAAGCAGATTCACATGGGCATAGCCATTCGCGGAGAGAAGCCCGCCCCCTCCTCCGGCTTCAGGCACGTTGATTGAGATTAAAATAAAATCGATCATGGACAGGATCAAAGAGTCGGGCAGAGTATTCGTATTTGGAATTGCCGGGGACAGCGGCTCCGGGAAGACCACCATCTCGCGCGGCATAAAGAGGATACTGGGCGAAGAGATGGTCTGCTCCTTCTCCATGGACGACTATCACAGCCTGGACCGAAAGGCTAGAAAAGAGCGCAATATTACGCCTCTGCATCCCGAGGCCAACCACCTGGAGCTGCTGGCGGATCATCTGGAGCTTTTGCGACGCGGACAGGCCATCGCCAAGCCGGTCTACGATCACGGCAAGGGCGAGATAAGCGGCACGGTGCCCTTCGGCCCGGCTCCCGTGATCATCGTGGAAGGCCTGCACCCCTTCTTCACGCCGAGGCTGCGCCGCCTCATTGATTTCAAGATCTTTGTGGACCCCTCCCGCTCTGTGAAAAGACTGTGGAAGGTGCGCCGCGATGTGGGGGAGCGGGGCTATCAACCTGCCCAGGTTATGGCCGAGATCCTGCAGCGCGAGCCGGATTACAAGCTCTATGTGGACATACAGAAGATCTATGCCGAGATCGTGGTCAAGATTCAGGATTCCCGCTTTCATCCCTCTCTTCTGGAAACAGGACCCACGCCCGACTGGTACTCGGTGCGGCTAATTCAGCAGATGCTGGATCAGCCCGTCTCCCAGGTCGGTCTGACCATCGATTTAAGCAAAATTCTGAGAAGCTCGGAGCACGATTTTTCTATCGAGTTTCAGCGGGACGATTACTACGGAAAAAAGGTGGGCATCATGACTGTGGATGGCGAGATTCATCAGTCCATGATTGCCGATCTGGAGAAGAAGCTGGGAGACTCGCTGGGAACTTATGCCCTCATCAGTGATCGGCGCGAGCAGTACGTCAATGCCATCGGCCTCTCCCAGTTGATCTTGACCTGGAGCTGCCTGGAGAAGCTGGAGCATCTACTCGGCAAGAGCTAGTACAGAATAAACAAATTCCAGGCCTCGCTGCACTAGCTCCCCCAGCTCCCCGCGGGAGGGCGAAAGCCGAGCCCCGCCAGCGTTACCAGTGCTCCCAGGCCAGCACCTCATCCAGGCTTTTGCGGGGTCGGGGGCAGGGCTCCTCGGCCGGGTAGCCCATGGGCAGCAGGGCCACGACCCTTATTTCCTGGGGCACGCCCAAAATCTCCTTCACCTTATCCTCGTAGAAGGCGCCGATCCAGCAGGTGCCCAGACCCAGCGCGGCTGCCGCCAACGTCATATGATCCAGGGCGACTGCGACATCGATGGCATAGGCCGGCTGGCCGCAGGTCATGACCAGATCGGATGTTCCGCAGGCGGCGATGACCACAGGAGCCTGGCCCACAAATTGCTGGTCTCTGGCTGCCCCGGCCAGCTTCTGGCGCGTGGCCGCATCTCTTACTACTATGAACTTCCAGTCCTGCATATTGCGGGCGGAAGGCGCGATCCGGCCCGCCTCAAGAACGGCCAAGAGCTTCACTTCTTCCACCGATCTATCCTGGAAGTTTCTTATGCTCCGGCGGGCCCGGATAGCCTGCATCAGATCCATAGCAGATCAGGCCCTCTTCTTCATCTCCCTCTCGATCTCCTGGCCGGCCTCAGTCAGGCACCAGATGCCGTCATTCTCGAAGACGAGGCTTCTCTCTGCCATCTCGTCCAGGATCTTCTTGACGGAAGGCGCCGGGATGTGCTCGAATTTGGCCACCTTTTCCGCGGATAGCTTGCCCTTGGCGCCCAGGACCTGAACAACCCTCTCGCGATGCTTATTTCCCATGATGAATCCTATGTTACCGGCTAAGTCTTCTGGCATAATTTATAACCTCTTTTCTCTCGTTAGCTTTATAGCTACTCACCTCAATGTTAAAAGTGGCGGGCAGTCCGGGTGGTTCGGCGTCACCTATAACCCGAAATCGTCGATAAGCGGGGGGCGAAGCTGACGGAAGACTCTGGGCGCTGTGTGCTCAGTCCAGTTGCGAACTATGATTCTCCG
>JAPKYC010000056.1 GCA_026394505.1 Methanothrix sp. | reverse complement strand
ACATAGTCTTTCCAGATTTGTTGGACTCGCCTGCGCGAGATCTTCATATCCAGTGCAATCTGTTTTGTACTCACACCTTTCTGCTTTTGGCGGATAATCCAATGGATCTTGCGTTGGTCTAATTTCATAACCCGTGTTACGTGTCCTGGGGTCAAGCGTGTGCGACATACTTTCGGGACTACACACCAGAAGTGATACACGTGCATCCTTCTCATGCCCGCTTCCACAATGCCCAGGAACTCCGCGCCCACGGCCACCACGCTGTTGGTGAACACGGAAGCATTGATCTCAAAGATTGGATAGCGGAATTTGGTATATTCGGACATCAGCCAGGTGGTGGAGCTGGTGTCCCCGCAAAAGAGCTCCCTGTACTCCGGCTTTACAGGTATCACGGCAATGTCCTTCTCCTTGCCGTGCTTCTGGAGAATCGATACCTGTCGCGATGAGGGATTGGCCGTAATGGGCATCACATCGGCGTTCTTGCTCAGAGCCGTGACCGTTCCCTCTAAGGCCTCATAGGTGTTGCCAATTCCGGTTATGGGAATGTAAACGTCTCCGATCTGAAAGCTGGGCGTATTGAAATCCCTCTCCCAGTAGCTGATCTTATTTAGATGGGTGAACCTCATCTCAAAAGCACGGGCCACCAGGCCGGACCTTCCCACGCCCCCGATGATGTATCTGCCGCTCCTGGGCAGCAGTCTGCCAAACCAATGCTCCAGATGCTCGGGGTCCATTTTGGAGATAAGGCGAGCGTTCTGTTCAAAGTCCTTTATTGTGGAACGATATTCCGGACAGGCGGGATCGCAGACTCCATTCAGCCGGGACTGGACGTCTGCGAAAAGGGCATTTAAAAACGCCAGTACCTGCAGCTCAAACTCCGTGCCCATGGGAGAGAGCCTGGACCTCGTACCCTTATCGGTGGACTGTTTTGTCCTGGCCGTGAACACCAGGACCGATCCTTTTTCATACTCGCTCACCATTCTATAGGCGGTTCCATTCTCATTGGCAGTTATCAGCTTGATCTCGCCGCCCAGAGTGATGATATCATCTATGTATTTATTTACGGCCAGTGTCTCTCCGGAGCCGGAGATGGCAACCCCCAGGTTCTTGCCCTTGCGGTAGTGCCTTTGCACGGGATCTTCCAGGGTGAAAGGAAATACGTTATCGAAGTGGTTTTGGATAAGCTGCAAGAAGCTGTAAAGAGCAAGAGCGGACCTTCCCGCCGCAAGGCCATAGACGAATTTATTGTCCGGCGAAGGTCTCAAGAACTCCACCATGGAGTCGGAAAAGGCAGCAACACTTGCCATATCCAGATCCAGCAGCTTCTCTAAAAAGCCGCACTGTAACAGCGTGGCCTCTTGGAAGGTCTTAATAAGGCCTGACATACTGGTATCTCTAGAGACCACTCCAAGATAAGCCTTTCTTTTCAGGTTTAAGATACTATCTCATGCAGCAGATTCTTCTCGTTGGCCGACTTGATCTCCTGGGCTATACGCCGGCCATTGGAGAGGCCCGGTTCTATGAGATCCGAGTAGGGCGATCCGCTCACGTAGAGATTGGTGCCCGCGACGATTCTGGCCGAGATCTCGAAGACCTTGAACTCCAGCTCGTCGGTGACTATTGTCTCCAGGCTGAAGGCACCGATCATCCCGCCGAAGAGTTCCAGGCTGGTTTCCACGACCCTCTCGCCCAGCTCGAAGGCACGGGCCAGGAGCGACTCGCGAAGGACGAGCGGCAGGTTGCCCGTGACCACAAAGCTGGGATAGATGCCGGCCTCGGCCAGCTCTTTCATGCTTCCGATGCGAAAGATCTCGTCGGCATTGGACTCCACGCGCCG
>JAPKYC010000132.1 GCA_026394505.1 Methanothrix sp. | reverse complement strand
ATCCCTCATTTGTATTCGCAGAAATATGCTGTGAGATTGCTATTAGTTATATTTAGTCTTTTTCTAGTATGAATTGATAGTATTAATTATAGATACAAGATACCAAAATACCTAAAAATTTTTGATATTAAGTTAATTAGTCATATTTTAGAGAAAGGTATATTAACTTGTAACAACCTACTGTTGAAATACTCCATCAAGCGAAGAAAGCAGATGCGACGAGAGTGGCGCATCTGTTGTTCTTTCTATCAATTCTGCAGATTTGCATATTTTCTGGCTAACGGGCAGAAATTCTGCGCATAGAAATTATCACCTAATCTGCCATTGGCCCGCGCCAGGGTCATGCGGTCAGGTCGGGCGCGCTTCCTCTGAAGCGAAACCTTGCTGCAAAATTTTATATCTTATTATCATGATAATACGTCTGATCAGAGAGGATTTTGCCATGCCGGACGATGACCTGCCAGCCGCCCCCAAGAAAAGCATCACCATCATCAAGGCAGGGAGCCACTGGATATTCAAGCATTTTTTTAAAGATAAAGACATTTTCAAGGAATTGGCCGATTACTACGACAAAGATGGCTACCGCTTCGTCCTCAGGACTCCTGGCGAGAGGAACCTGGTCCAAAAGCTGCTGGAAAGAAGGGGATTCGAGGTGGCGCTGGCGGAGAGCTCCAGAGGCTATGTGGTCAAACTCAGCAGGCAGAGCAGATATGCGGCCGTGCTAAAGAACTCTCTGGCTCAGATCGAGACGGATGAGTGGCGTGTCTTTCTCATGAAGGATCTGGCTGCGGTCAAGGAGGCCCTGCGCCTGGGGGCGAAGCTGGTAGAGGTGGATGTGCAATTTCGGGTTTGAGTTTGAGGCGGGATTTTGTTTCTGCAAAGTATAAAAATTTGAAATATATGGAGAACTCATTCTATAATGCCATGTAGATTGCTTAAATTTATCCATCCTGTGCCATTAACGTCTCCGTAATCAGGTAGATTTTCAATATAAATATATATTCCACATATTTTATCTTTATCAATGGGGTCCAAGTGCCCATAATTATGAGCTTTGTTCCATCCTTTAACAAGCTCGCTATATTGAAATTCCTTAGTGTTATTTCGCCATTCACTGCTATTAGTTTTGATGGCACGATCGAACCAAAAATATCTTGTCTCATTGGTGTTATTATCACCATCATTGTAGACTAGCATTAATTCAAATGAGTTGGTTTTACCCCCTCCGTAATAATTAAGCATTAAGCCTTTTGTACTTAGCAACTCATTTTCAATGGGTGCCCACAAAGAAACATATCCATTTTTGGTTAAATTATAGGATATATTAATTGAATTATTTGTAATTCGCGTTTCCGATATGTTTGATCCATTACTTTGATCAGGGTATTTACCCGAAAATTTTATCATTGGTGTATTCTTAATTGCAAATTTCCATTTCTGTCCGCTGGTACTTCTTTCAAAATTATTCTCGGCAGTAACATTCCAAATATACTCGTAACCTTGTATAAATTTTATCGAAGCCTTATGATTTATCCTTGTTCTTTTGTAATCGCCGATCTCTATACCACGGTATATCTCTCGTGAACCATTGTAGATAGTAATATTATAAATTAATTCGGGATTGAGTTTGACTCCAAATAAGCTCGTCACGGTATATATGGCCCAATGGCTTGGATTGCCACCGATCCAAGATAGGTTCGTGTCAGGTCCAACAGAAGATTGATCACTGGGCAGAGGAATATCCGGCCTGTAAGGATGAGGGAAACAGAGCAATGAATAAACTATAAACCCAAAAAACAGAAATGAACCCAATGTAGCAGCAATAGAAGGCCAATTTCCGGGATCTAAAAGCTTATTGATATAGTCTCCCATAAAATCTACTCCAATATAGTTAATAACATATTCTTTAATTATATTTAATCTTTTTCCTAAACTGAAATCAAGTAATCTTTGGAGGCACTACCTGCCGGATACACAAACTCGCCAGCAGGCAGAAGATGCCCAGGTACATAAAAACCAGGAAGAAGTTGTCTCCCGTCACATCCAGCAGGTAGCCGGAGAGCGTGGGCCCCAGAGGCCCGGCCACAAAGCCGTAGGCTGCGAAGGTCAGGCCGAAGATGGCCCCGAAGTGCTCCAGACCGAAGCAGTCTGCCACCAGGGGGGCGGAGACGGAGAAGAGGGTGCCGAAGGAAAAGCCCACTACTGCTGCCAGCAGAACGCAGGCCCCCAGGCCGTCGGCCCAGGGAAGTGCAAAGTAGGCCACTCCTGCCGCCAGGAAGGCCAGGCTCATGATCTGATTTCGGCCAAACCAATCAGAGAGAATGCCGCTGATCAGGCGGCTCATTCCGTTGGTCAGATTGAAGGCAGTCAGGATGAGGATGGCTGATGGCATTGGAAAGCCCAGGAAAAGGCCGTAGCCGGTGGCGAGGATGGTCATGGAGACGCCCGCCGCCCCGGCTAGCGTCCAGGTGATCCAGAGCAGCCAGAAGCTTCTGGTGTGCAGGCTCTCCTTCACGGTGAGCGACCTTGCAGAATGAAAGATCTCTGCATTCTGTTTTGCCGCCGAAGTGCTACCGGATCGCCGGGCAGAGGCGGCATTCTCCCAAGTCTCTGGAGCGCGGGCAAAATAGGCTCCCAGAAGTCCGATGGAAAGGGTGAGAAGGGCTACATTCAGGTTCATGGCCTCGTAGCCCAGGACGGCGAGCATTTTTCCAAAGAGCGGTGACATGATGGCCGCCGCCAGCCCAAAGACCATGCTCACTATGCCGGCCACCAGGCCCCTCTTTTTCGGGTAGCACCACTGCACCAAGGTCAGGGCTGGAATGTAGACGAAGCTGGAGGCCATGCCGTTGAGAAAGGCCCAGGCGTAGACGGCGTAAATCGAGCCGGCCTGGGAGATTATCAGAGAGGCGAGAGCAGTGAGGATGACGCCTATGGCCATCATGCGCCGCAGGCCCCAGCGTTCCTGCCAGCGGCCCACCAGAAACATGAAAGCGCCCACAGCGGCGAGCATGAAGAAGATGGTCAGGCCCGTGGCGGCACGTCCGACATGAAACATCTCCTGCCAGACCGAAGCCATGACCCCAGGAAAGCCGAAGGTGAGAGCGCCCGGCCAGAAGATGACGATGCAGGAGCCGAGGACGGCTAATAGGGCTTTCTTGTCTCCGGGCAATTCAAATCAATCTCCATGATGCACGCTAGCATGAGACATACATTTGGTTTTTGCTCCTGCCCTCCAGTTGTTAATTAGTCGCTCTGTGCGTCCTCTGTGAACTCTGTGCCTCTGTAGTGGAATAGTCGTTAGCCACTGGTTATAACCAAATGGCTGACGATACTACCACCCACAGCGAGGAACCGACTTCTCTTGCTCCAAGAGAATGAATAAGTAATTTGCGGTGCACTATGATAAACTGCAAGAGCGTCGTGCGTGGATAAATGATGAATACTAAAAACAACAAAAATGCGCAAACAAGGACAAAACAAAAAGTGATGGATATGAGTGAACTTTGTAAGGCAAAGGCAGCGGCTGAACCCCTCCCACCAACACAACCAAAAAGGGATGACGATTTAAGCATCCTGTCCCCTAGCATGCGTAAGAACTTCCTTGCTACCATGAACCGCAACCGTGAAGCTTTCACGGCGTTGGCCAAATTATAGCTCCAGCTCGCGGATTCTCATTGCTATATTGCGCGATAGATTTGTCGCGATTTTCGAAGGATATATCTCTAAAGACAGCCCTCATAATCGCGGCTTGGAGCTGACACATTCATGCAAGGCATCAAAGACAAATTCCCCCATCTGCCGGAAAAGATCTCTGGACTAAGAGAGCTGGCCTACAACCTCTGGTGGAGCTGGCACCCCGAGGGCCGGGCGCTCTTCAAGCTCCTCAATCGCCGGGGCTGGTATCTGAGCAACCACAACCCCGTAAAAATGATCAACCGCATGGACAGGGGTACGCTGGAGGCGGCCACATCCGACGTCCATTTCATGAGGCATTATGATTATGTGATGGCCCGCTTTGAGAGCTACATGAATCCATCCATCGGATGGTTCTGCTCGCGTGTGGCGCAGCCGGAAAAGTGCAGGATCGCCTACTTCTCGGCAGAGTACGGCCTGCACCATGCTCTGCCCTTTTACGCGGGCGGGCTGGGCTTTTTGGCGGGAGACTTTCTCAAGGAGTGCAGCGACCTGGGCCTGCCTCTCGTAGCTGTAGGATTCATGTACCCGCAAGGCTACCTGCGCCAGATGATCTCGCCGGACGGCTGGCAGGTGGGGGCCTGCGAGATGCTGGACCGGGAGAACGCACCCATTCGAAAGATGCTGGACCAAAACGGCGATCCCATCACCATCAAGGTGCCGGTCATGGACCCGCCCATTTATCTGGAAGTCTGGATGGTTCAGGTGGGAAAGACCAGCCTTTATTTGATCGATACCTCCAGCGAGGCCAATGAGCCCTGGAATCGCGTCATTTCCGACCGACTTTATACCGGCGATCTGGAGCAGCGCCTGCGCCAGGAGATAGTGCTGGGCATTGGCGGCGTATGCATCCTGCGCCATCTGGGTGTGGACTATTCCGTTCTTCATTGCAACGAGGGCCATCCCGCTTTTGCCATCCTGGAGAGGATTCGGGAGAAGGTAGAAGGAGGGGCGAGCTACGCGGATGCCTCTCAGCAGGTCCGCAGTACCACGGTCTTCACCACGCACACGCCGGTGCCCGCCGGCCATGATGTCTTTTCCTATCAACTGATGGACAAGTACTTCGGCTCCTATCTGCCCACTCTGGATCTCTCCCGCGATGAGCTCTTCCGCCTGGGAATGAATCCGGCCAGGCCGGAGGGCTTTAACATGACTGCCTTTGCCCTGCGCTGCAGTGCTTACCGAAACGCAGTGAGCAAGAAACACGGAGAGGTCAGCCGAAAGATGTGGCAGCCGCTTTGGCCCGAACTCGCCTTGGACAAGGTTCCCATTGAGCACATCACCAATGGAGTGCATGTGCCCACCTGGATTGACCGACGTCTGGGGGATGTGATCTTCAACCGCTACCTGGGACGGACATGGCTGGAGGAGCACGACCAGCCCGCTATATGGCAGTTGATCGATGAGATACCGGACAGCGTTCTCTGGGAGCACCATCGCTTCATGAAAGAGATGGCCATTGCCAAGATCAGAGAGCGGGCCCGCAACAAGTGGCGCCAATCGGGCTCGGACCCCAACAATGTCATGGCCTCCGGGGTGCTGCTCGATCCGGCCGCCCTCACTTTGGGCTTTGCCAGGCGCTTCGCCTCCTACAAACGGCCCACTCTCCTCTTGCAGGATATTGCCCGTCTGACTAGAATCGTGAGCGATCCCTGGAGGCCGGTGCAGATCATCTTTGCCGGCAAAGCTCACCAGGACGACTTGCAGAGCAAGCAGCTCTTGCAGCAGGTCTTCAATGCTGCCAAGGATCAGGCATTCGGAGGGCGCATCGCCTTTGTGGAGGACTACGATGAGCTCTTGGCGCAGTATCTGGTGCATGGCGTTGATGTCTGGGTGAACAATCCCCTGCCGCCCATGGAGGCGAGCGGAACGAGCGGCATGAAGGCGACGCTAAACGGAGTTCCCCAGCTTTCCGTCCTGGACGGCTGGTGGATTGAAGGCTACAACGGCAAGAACGGTTGGGCGGTCCAAGGTGCTGGAGAGGGGCCGGACAGGGACGCACGCGATGCCGCGGCCATCTACGATCTGCTGGAGAAGGATATTGTGCCTCTCTTCTACGATGTGGACGAGGATGGAGTCTCGCACGGCTGGGCTGCGGTCATGAAGGAGGCCATCAAAATGACCGGGCCGGGCTTCTCCGCCCGCCGGATGGCCAAGGAGTACACGGAGAGGTTCTACAGAAAAGCTCTGGAGGCGGCCATGAAGACGGATAGCGGTGGGGAAAGAGGGAGCGCCAAGGGGGATATGTTCGGCGGGATCTAATGCGAAGGGTTTATCTACCTTCATGCCAACCCGATCGTTTCAAAGGTCATCACCATGATTTCTAAAGAAGATATTCAGGAGATTTTGAAGGGATACGATAGGAACGATCTAACCATTGCTACCATCTGCTCTCATAGCAGCCTGCAAATTTTCCAGGGTGCGCGCCAGGAGGGCTTCAAAACCATTGGCATCTGCATCGGTCCGCCGCCCCGGTTCTACGATGCTTTTCCCTTAGCCCGGCCGGATAAGTTCTTCTCCGTAGAGAGCTATAAGGCACTCCTGAATTATGCCGAGGATCTCGTAGCCGAAAACGTAATCATAATTCCACATGGCTCTTTGGTTGAGTATTTGGGAATCGAGAGGTTTGAGTCGCTGGCCGTTCCCACCTTCGGAAACCGGCGCGTTTTAGCCTGGGAGAGCGACCGGGAGATGGAGCGAGAATGGCTTCTCAAGGCCGGAGTAAACGTTCCCATGCGATTTGAAAAGGCGGAGGATATCGACCGGCCGGTCATTATAAAATATCACGGTGCCAAAGGCGGGCGGGGATTTTTCATCGCCAAGACCAAAGAAGAGCTGCGTTCGAAGATGAACACGGCGGAGAAGTACACCATCCAGGAGTTCATCTTGGGCACCAGATACTACATTCATTTCTTCTATTCGCCCATAAAACAGGACGGATACCTTCTGCGCAAGGGATCTTTGCAGATGCTGGGCATCGATCGGCGCGTGGAGTCCAATGCCGACGAGATCTTTCGCATCGGAAGCATGAAAGAGCTGGCCGAGGCCGGCATCTATCCCAGCTTTGTGGTCACGGGCAACCTGCCGCTCGTCCTTCGCGAGT
>JAPKYC010000236.1 GCA_026394505.1 Methanothrix sp. | reverse complement strand
AGCGCATTCCATTGAACCTGATCCTCTTGATGTTGTCGTAGGCCTTGATCCTGGCCTCGGCCAGGCTGCGGCCGCGTGCGACCAGGGTCAGCACCCGGCCGCCCGTAGTAAACAGCCTTCTCTTGCCCGTGGCATCCTGGCCAAAGGCCGTGCCGTTGTGGTAGACCAGAACCTGTGGGTCCACCTTCTCCAATCCGGAGATGGGCATATTGGTGTAGTGCTCTCCCGGATAGCCGGGCCGCTCCCCGCCTCCGGCTGAAGCTAAGGGCTTGATGGCCCGGCCGGAGACGGCGCATATCCCCAGGCAGACGTCGCGCGACCAGTGCAGCGGTACCGAGTCGAGCTTTCTGTCCAGCACGGCCTCCGAAAGCAGGAATAAGTCCGTCTCCAGGCGGGGCAGAATGACTTGCGTCTCCGGATCACCCAGGAGCACATTGATCTCCAGCACAGACGGCTCCCGTTCTTCCGATATCATCAGCCCGAAGTAGATCACGCCCACGTATTCGTGCCCCATAGCCTCCCGAAAGCCGCGCACCGTGGGCACGGCGATTTTATTCATTATTTTCGCAGTCAGCTCCTCGTCCAGCCAGGGATGGGGCGAGAAGCCGCCCATGCCGCCCGTGTTGGGATTGTTATCCAGATTGGGATTATTGGAGAGCTTATTGAAGAGGCGGACGGCCACGCCCTCGTCCGCGGAAAAGGCCTGCTTGTAGTCCAGGGCCGACTCCAGCGGCTGAACCGTCCTGCCGTCGCTGAGGGCAAAGAACATCAGCTCGCGCCCTTCCAGCCGCTTTTCGATCACGATTCTCTCTCCTGCCCGGCCAAAGAGCTTGGGGCTGACCATGATGCGCTCGATGGTAGACAGAGCCTCTTCTTTTGTGGAGCAGACCACGGAGCCCTTTCCCGCCGCCAGACCGTCGGCCTTAATCACCAGGCCCTGACCGGGATTTTCTGAGCAAAACTGATAGGCGTACTCCCTGGCAGCAGCCGGGTCATCGAAATTCTTGCAGGGCGGCACAGGAACATTCAGGCTTTTGAGAAGATCTTTGGCACCGCACTTGCTGTTCTCCAGGATGGCCGCCTCTCTCTTGGGGCCCAGTATTCTCTGGCCTTCCTCCTGGAAGATATTGACAATTCCCTCAGACAGATAACCTTCCGGCCCGACAAAGGTCAGGTCTATCTTTTCCTGTTTTGCAAAAGCCAGCATTTCCGAGATGGTCTTGGGAGGCTTGCCTTGCACGGTTGCCAGGCGGCACTTCTCAATTATCTCGCTGCCTGCATTGCCGGGAGCCACGAATACCGTCTCCACGCCGCCGCTCCGGGCAAAGGCGTGGGCTATGGCATTTCCTCTGCCTCCCGCATCCACCACGAAAACTCTCTTGCCGGACATCAAATTCCCTTTGAAGAGTATAACCCTAGATAAGCATATTTGCGCTCGCCGCTCGGGTGCTGTCAAAACGTCCATTCCCATAGGTTAGCTATTTAAAACACTAGGAAAGCCAGATTCATAAATCTTCATAACATGCATTCAGTGGGTTCGCTATAGGAGATGATAATGCAATGTATTCCCAAGAGCAGGTGCAAAAAATCGTTCAGGAGAAGAACGTAGAGTTCCTCCGGCTACAGTTCACGGATATATCGGGAATTGTGAAGAACGTGGCCATTCCCGCCACCCAGATAGGAAAAGCCTTGAAGAGCGGCATATCTTTTGACGGCTCCTCCATTGAGGGGTTTGCCAGAATCCAGGAGTCGGATATGGTTTTGCAGCCGGACCTGTCCACCTTCAGCCTCCTGCCCTGGCGCTCCAAGGACGGCTCCAACGAGGCCCGGCTGATCTGCGATGTGCACCTGCCCAATGGTAAGATCTTCGAGGGCGATCCCCGTCATGTTCTGCGCCGGCAGCTCGAAAAAGCCCAGGAGATGGGCTTTAGGATGAATGTCGGCCCGGAGCTGGAGTTCTTCCTCTTCGAAAAGCAGAATGGCGGCTGTGCTACCATTCCGCACGACTTTGGGGGCTACTTTGACCTGGGTCCCGTGGACCTGGCCGAGGATGTGCGCCGCGAGATCATCCGGGCGCTGACGCAGATGGGCTTTACCATCGAGGCCTCTCATCACGAGGTTGCCAGGGGTCAGCACGAGATAGACTTTGTTTATGACGATGCTCTGAAGAACGCAGACAAGGTAGTGACCTTCAAGTATGTCACCAAGACCATCGCCATGAGAGAGGGCCTGCGCGCCACTTTCATGCCCAAGCCCATTTGCGGTGCAGCCGGTACGGGAATGCATGCCAATATCTCGCTATTTAGGGGAGAGGAGAATGCTTTCTTTGATTCTGAGACGGCCATGGGCATCAGCGATCTGGCCAGGTTCTTCGTAGGGGGCTTGATCGAGCACGCCTGTGCCATAACCGCCATTGCCAATCCCCTCATCAACTCTTATAAGCGACTGGTCTCGGGCTTTGAGGCACCCGTCTACATCACCTGGTCCGGACCGAATCGCTCCTCCCTCATTCGTATTCCTGCTGGCCGGGGCCTCTCCACGCGCGTGGAGTTCCGTTCACCTGATCCGACCTGCAATCCTTACCTGACCTTTGCCGTTATCCTGGCGGCCGGCCTCGACGGAATCAAGAGGGGCATCGATCCGGGAGAGCCGGTGGATCTGAATGTCTATCACCTCAGCCCCGCCGAGCGCAAAGCCTTGGGCATCAAGACCCTGCCCGCCAATCTCAAGGAAGCTCTGGACTATCTGGAAGCAGACAAGGTTGTACGCGAGTCTTTGGGAGAGCACGTCTATGAGAATATCATGCGCCTGGGCCTTTTGGAGTGGGAGGCTTACAACACCTACGTCCATCCCTGGGAGATTGAGAGGTACATCAATGCATTCTAAATGCATGCGCCGGGGCTCTCAGAGAATCTGTCACCCAAAACGTATATATATGGCATCAACCTTGGAGAAGTCCGGGCCGGTAGCTTAGTCAGGCAGAGCGAAAGGCTCTTAACCTTTAGGTCGGGGGTTCAAATCCCTCTCGGCCCGCTTTAAAACGACCGGGGCTGTGGCCTAGCCAGGTAGGGCGATGGGCTCCAGCGGTATAATTTGATGATGAGCAACGGGTCTACTGAGATCTCTCGACGGGGAGATCGTTGATGATCCGTTGGAGCACTGAATATCGGAGATACCCGTCGATCGTGAGTTCGAATCTCACCAGCCCCACCTTTTTATTCTATATTCTTCCTTTGCGCTCCACAGAGCTTAAATATTCCTCCGGGCGATCACCTGCTAGGTGCCGAGATGTACAGGGATATCCTCACCATATGCTGGTCCATCAAAGAGGTCAATAAGAACCTCACCGACAGGAAGTCTACATCAGACTACTCCATAAAATATCTAAAAAATGCCTGCTCTGTTCTGGCAGAACAGATGCGGAAGATAAGCAAATCCATGCCAAAAGAGGTCATCGAGGTTGTCGATAAGAAGTGCGAAAAGATGAGCTTCACAATGCATGAGGTGGCAGAGATGCTTTATGATACTCGAAAGATAGTAGAGCTGAATCTGATCGACAATATTGGCAGATGGGCAAAAGCTCGCATGCCCTCCTGAGGCTCAGAAAGAACGGGAAGAGCAGGAAGCGTTATATGCTTGTATTTTGTGCGCCTCAGAACTCATAGGGCTCATCATGGCATCAGAGCATTCTGTATCATCATCGGCGTCGCTTACTTGGGCTTTGTGCCCCAAATAGTTCGTTTACTATTAAGATGGACCGGATCCGGGTGCATTTTGCGGGGATCAATTTTTATCCTTGGGCCCGGGTCTCAGGGCAAGTTTGATCCGAGAAGCACTCCTCCCTCTTGAATATGGTGCGATTGGGCGTGCACGTCTCTGTGGCGGGGGGCGTGGACAGGGCAGTTTCTCGTGCTCGCGAAAAAGGCTGTGATGCATTCCAGATCTTCTCTTCCAATCCTCGCAAATGGAGATCAAATCCCATCCCAGGCGAATCTAGGACGCGTTTTCTTGCCCAGCTCAAGCAGTCCGGCCTCTCTCCGGCGGTGGACCACATGCCCTACCTGCCCAATCTTGCCTCAGCAAAGGAAGAGGTTTATGCCAAATCGGTGCAGGCTCTCGCCAGGGAGCTGGAGCGCTGCCAGGCTTTAGGCATATCGTATCTTGTAACTCATTTGGGAAGTCACCTGGGCGAGGGCCGGGAGAAAGGGCTCGCGAGGATTGTCAACGCTTTGCAGACTGTCTTTTCTGAGTATGATGGCGATACCGTCTTGCTCCTGGAGAACAGCGCCGGCACAAAGAACAGCATGGGCAGCACTTTTTCCGATATTACTGCTGTCTTACAATCCCTGCCGGCTGAGCGCCGTCGTTTGGGCGTGTGCCTGGACACCTGCCATCTTCATGCCGCAGGATACGACCTAAGAACCCCTTCGGCATTGCAGGCGACGCTGGATATGTTTCAGGATTGCATCGGACAGGAGTTGCTTATGCTCATCCACCTCAACGATTGCAAGGGCCTTTTGGGATCGCATTTTGATCGGCATGAGCATATTGGTCTCGGGCAGATAGGCATGGAGGGCTTTCGCGCCATTCTTTGCCATCCCGCTCTTGCCGATCTGGCCATGATTCTGGAGACGCCGGTGGATGCTCGCCGGGATGATAAAGGGAATCTTGAAGTGGCAAGGCGTCTTGCCTCAGTGATAAAATAGCTTCTCGATGACCAGCATCAAGGCGTCATTGGAGATGGGCTTGACTAGGTAGCTGTCGGCTCCCAGATCGTAGCTCTTTTGAATATCCTGATCCACATTGGACCCGGTAAGAATGACCACGGGTATATTGCTGAGATTTTTGTCTTTCTTTATGCGGGTGAGAAGATCTATGCCGCTAATATCGGGCAGGTTGATGTCCAGCAAGATTAACTGGGGCAAATCTGCTTTGGTAATATTTTGCAGAGCGGCAAGGGCCTCTTTGCCGCTGGCGGCAATAACCAGACCATTATTCAGCTTATTGTGCTTTAGCACGCGCTTTGTTACGGCTGCGTCCTCTAAATTGTCCTCCACCAGCAGGATCTTTATTTCTAAGTCCATAGATTCACCTGGGGCTTTCCGCCCACTTTTTCCCTTAAATCATTAAGGCTAATGGAGTTGTTGCAACTACCTACAAAAATAGTTTTCCCACTGAGCGGCGCATATCTTGATGATGTTGTAAATGTCCAGATCCAATGCAGCTCTCCCTGAACATCTATCTACGTTTCATCCACGTACAGGATCGGGGCAGCTCGAATTCTGTTTAGGATCGCATCGTATCGTTAGCAGCAACTTCTTTCCGGCTGCATGGTCAAATATAATGCGCGATCTTGTATTCGGTGACGATGATAGGTTGTGGTTCTGGAATCTCCTCGACAATCGGCATACTTCCTTTGAAAAACTTGTGGTCGAAATGGATTCCAGGTTGATCTGCATCAATTGCAGGGAGAGCTAAACACATACGAAAATTTATTAATACTAAGAAGCTAATAATTAACTGTTTTATTTAAGGAAAGGTGAAGACGTATGATTGCAAAATATTGGACGTGTTCTTGTGCAATGGTGCTTTTGTTGACAATATTAGCAGTTGCATCAGATTTGCCTTCTGATCCATCTGCGACTTCTAATCCCTGGAAGGTTAATGTGACACTCGATAGTCAAATCTATCTGCCGACCCCACGACCCATACCTGACGTTTTCTTCGAGCTCAATAATAGTACGCCTGACATGGTATATCGTGCCGAGCTTGGACAGGCAAAAGATGCAATGAGCCTGGAAAAAGAAGCTTATGCTACAACCAACGCAACGCCGCGTGATACATACAAAATAACGCAAAATCCACTCGGGCCTTTTCCCAAAGGTGAAGATCTTGGTTTCACGTTGAGGCAGTGGATAGCAGCGAATGGCAAGGGAACTTATGTAGAAGATAATGAAAACGCTGTATTGAACCTGACACTGCATAATTTAGTGCCAAATGGGACCTACACCCTCTGGTGCAGTCGAGTTACAATGCCTCCGAATTATAGAGAGGTGCTTACACCGATCGGCGCTTCCGACGGCTCACAGAATGCATTTATAGCAGATTCCGGGGGAAAAGGCACATTTGATTTGAGATTCAAAGCGTTGCCGGCTAGCACTAATGTGACATGGAAAGATTATGTAGCCATGTACGTCACTAAGCAGGCTCCCATCAGTACTAACATAACCTGGACGCTGATCGCATTGGTATATCATAGCAACGGCAAGACTCATGGTGCGACGGCTGGCGATTGTGGCAAGACGGCTCATTGCCAGCTTGTTCACCTGATGTACTCAAAACCAATCCAGACATTCGAAGAGTGGAAAAATGCCACAAACATAACCGCTACCGCTCAAACTGAGAAAAAGGAGCCCGGCTTCGAAGGTATATTTGCATCAGCCGGTCTTCTTGCCTCTGCCTGCATTTTGATGAGTAGAAGACGCTAAGGGGCAATGCATTACCCATGCGTAGGGACAATGGCCGGATCCTGGGTCTGGAAGTTTGCAAAGGAGCAGGATTCCGGCTGCTCCTGGACAAGCATCCGGGGACTGGGAGAGATCCTGCCCGCATGGTGGGACGGGAGCACGGGGTGGCAAGGGCGCTGGAGTTCCGGTCGAACGAATGGATCGGTGACTTTATTTTATCTCTTATCTATCAGGCTTCTCCCCACACGACGGCTGGAGAGAAGGGCAACCCGGCTCAGGGGCACGTCTGCCTCCAATTCGTAGCCCAGGGCCCCGCCTAAGGAACGAGCGAATTCCATGATCTCAGCGTGCTGGGGCATGGCCTCTCTTGTCAGGCGGTCTCGGGAGCGGCCCAGGTGCATGTAAGCCTTGACCTCGACGAAGTCCGGCTCGGCCCTCGCGATGAGACGGGCGTAGTCCTCCGGCCTGACCATATTCAGGCCGCGCACCAGAGTCAGGCGGATCACGCTTCGGCAGCGGTGCAGCTTGATGATCTCCAGGCTCTCTTGGATCCTTTGCCAGAGATCTGCCGCAGGACGGCAGACGCGGCGGTACAGCTCCTCGTCGGGAGCATTGAGGCTGAGGTAGAGCTGCGTCGGCTGCAGCTCGGCCAGGACCTCGGGGTGGGTGGCATTGCTCACCACAAATGTTGTCATGCCTCTCCGCCGGATCAGCTCGATAAGCTCCTTTAAGTAAGGATAGAGGGTGGGCTCGCCCATGAGGGAGAGGGCCACGTGCTTGGGTTCGCGCGCCTCGGCCAGCCTCTCCTGATCCGTGGTCTTGGCTCCGCCGTAGCCGGAGAGAAACTTCTGCTGGCCAAGCAGGATGCCGTCCAAAAGTGCCTCGGGCTCCAGTGGTGCAGTTCCCGGCACAGGATCGTCTATCGGCCTCCAGCAGTGCAGGCAGTGGTGGTTGCACTCCAGGGTGGGCGTCATCTGCACGCAGCGGTGGCTGGAGATGCCGTAGAAGTGATGCTTGTAGCACTGGTCCCCGCCTCGCAGGGAGCGGTTGAGCCAGAGGCAGGGCTTGACTGCGCCCGAGCCGACAAGGTGGTAACCCTGGCGGGTGAGGGTCTGAGATCTATCCATGGTGCATAGTAATAAGAATATCAATGGGTAAATAGCTATGCCAGAGTCTTTTCTTGGTGCAACTCACAGCATAAAAAATATTTGGAATTTAAAGCAAGCAAAAAACTCTTTATATTCAGAACGTTGGATCATATGAGGAGATGTTCATGCTCAAAGATGATGTTTCTGTGCTGGCCTTCATGGCAACGGCCTTCATTCTTCTCATCGGACTTGCTCAAGGATCAACGATGAATGTCATCCAGGGTGAGAGCATCCAGGCGGCCATAGATGCCGCACAGCCCGGCGATACAATCCTCGTCCAGAGCGGCACTTATCCTGAGAGCTTAGACGTCAACAAGCTGCTTATCTTGAAAGGCATCGGGATGCCATTAATAGATTCTGGACCACGTAGCAATGCAATTACGCTGAGAGCTGATGGGGTAAAACTTGAAGGATTTGGCGTGAGAGGCTCTCAGGTGGGAATCTCTGTAGTCTCCAACAATAACAATATTACGGGCAACAATATCATCGATAGCTACATCGGCATATCCCTCAAGAATTCAGATAATAATACTATCATGGACAATAAAGCGAATAATAACTCCGACGCAGGCATCTCTCTTGAAGACTCCCGGAACAACACTTTGCTAGGCAATATGGCAAGCATAAACAATATTAGCATCGACCTCCAAGGCTCCAGAAATAACAACATCACTGATAATTATGCATCATTTAGTTTTTTTGGCATTAATCTCAATTATTCTAAGGTTAATACAATTAGGGACAATGAATTGACCAGAAACGGTAAAGGGATAAGGCTTTATTATTCAGATAAAAACACAATCGCAGACAATGAGGCCATCGAGAATATATATGCAGGCATTTTTGTGGAATTATCGGATGGAAATAACCTTACATCGAATTATATGCGCAACAATTGGGCTGGATTATATCTCCTTGGATCCTCCCAAAACATCATCATAAACCACACAGCAGTTGATAACAGCTATAATGGCATTTATCTATATAGCGGATGTGAGAGAAATAATATCACTGGCAATAACGCCAGCAATAATCGGATCGATGGGATCTCCCTTTTTGAATCCACTGGCAACTATATTTTAGACAACTATGCCCACAATAATGATAAGGGGATATCTCTTGAAAGTTCTCAGAATAACAATATAACAGGTAACAGGGTGATCAATAACTCCTATGGAATCTCCCTCAAAGGCTCTTCAAATAACGATCTAACAGGGAACAAAGCCTTCAATAACGCAGAGAATGGTATACTCCTCGATGGTTCCAGCCATAATATGATGAGGAAAAACCTGATGTCGAACAACAACTATAATTTTGCGTTGTGGCCGAATATGAGTTCAAGCACATATTCTGATTTTTATAATGATATCAGTGATAGCAATCTAGTCGATGGAAAGCCGATATATTATCTGGTTGGAAATTCTAGCGAGGTCATCAAATCGAATGCAGGCACAGTCTACTGCATCGATTGCGACAATATTATTATAAATGGCCTCATCCTCACGAATAATTCTGCAGGCATCTATTTACACAACACAACCAACTCATTAATAGAGGATAATAATCTCAGCAATAATCGTTTTGGAATCAGCCTCTGTGCATCTCGAAACAATTCCATTAGGGGCAATTCCGCCAACAATAACGAATGGCCAGGCATTTATCTTATCGGATCCAGCTTCAATCTCGTCGAGAATAACAGTTTGGCTGATAACCTCGAAGGTGGCATCTATCTTACAGTTTTATCCAACTATAATAATATAATTTATAACAATATTAATAATAATTATAAGTATGGGATATTTATCGGTGGATCCTCTGACAATAATATTTCTGATAACTATGTCAGCAACAATGAGGGTGTGGGCATATCACTTGAAGGCTCTTTGAATAACAATATAACAGACAATAAAGCGATTAATAACTCCTATGGAATCTCTCTCAAAGGCTCTTCAAATAACGATCTAACAGGGAATAAAGCCTTCAATAACGCAGAGAACGGTCTCCTCCTTGATGGTTCCAGCCATAATACTATGAGGAAAAACCTGATGTCGAACAACAGCCATAACTTTGCATTGTGGCCGAATATGAGTTCAAGTACATATTCTGATTTTTATAATGATATCAGTGATAGCAATCTAGTCGATGGAAAGCCGATATATTATCTGGTTGGAAATTCTAGCGAGGTCATCAAATCGAATGCAGGCACAGTCTACTGCATCGATTGCGACAATATTACTATGAATGGCCTCATCCTCACGAATAATTCTGCAGGCATCTATTTACATAACACAACCAACTCACTAATAGAGGACAATAATCTCAGCAATAATAGTTGTGGAATCAGCCTCTGTGCATCTCGAAACAATTCTATTAGGGGCAATTCCGCCAACAACAACAAATGGTCCGGCATTTATCTCATAGGATCCAGCTTCAATCTCGTCGAGAATAACAGTTTAGCTGATAATCCGGGAAAAGGTATCTTTCTTGAAAAATCCTCCGATAATAATATAACAGACAATATCGCCGGCAATAATTCTATTGGGATCTATCTTGCAGATTCATGGAATAACTCATTATCAGGCAATAATGCCTCTATCAACCGTGAGAATGGTATCCTCCTTGAAGGCTCCTTCGAAAACGTGATGAAGAATAATTGGATGACCGATAATAACCACAACTTTGCCGTCATTGCAGAGACTAGTGAATATTTTTATAATGATATCAGTGATAGCAATCTAGTCGATGGAAAGCCGATATATTATCTGGTTGGAAATTCTAGCGAGGTCATCAAATCGAATGCAGGTGCCGTTTACTGCATAGAATGCGAGAACATAACTATAAAGGGCCTCAGCCTCAAGAATAATTCCGAAGGCATCTATCTATTTAGCACCACCCACTCAAGAATAGAGGACAATGATCTCAGCAATAATAATGATGGCATACGCCTCTACAGCTCTAGCAACAACGCCCTAAAAGGCAACATGGCCCGCTTCAATAGTGTTGGCATCAATCTGCAGGATTCCAGTTACAATACCATCGAAAATAATAGTCTGACTGATAATTCTAAAGGAGGCATTTCGCTTAAAAGTTCCTGGGAAAATAACATAACAATCAATATGGCCCGCCATAATTCTAATGGGATCTATCTTGCAGATTCATGGAATAACTACATGGCAGGCAATAATGCCACTATGAACTATGAGAATGGTATCCTCCTTGAAGGCTCCTTTGAAAACGTGATGAAGAATAATCGGATGACGAATAATAAATACAACTTTGCTGTTATTGCAGAAACTACCGAATTTTTTTATAATTTTATCAATATAAGTAATCTGGTGGACGAGAAGCCAATCTATTATCTTTTCGGAGAATCTGACAATGTCATCAAATCGGACGCAGGCAGCGTTTACTGCATAGAATGCAAGAACACAACTATAAAAGGCCTCAATCTAAAGAATAATTCAGCGGGTATTTATTTATATAACACCACAAACTCGATAATGGAGAACAATAGTCTTATCAATAATGATTATAGCATCTATCTTTTCGGTTCTAGCAACAACGCCATTAGAGGCAATATGGCTGGCAGCAATAGATTTGGCATTATTCTGCAAGACTCCAATTATAATGTCATCGACAAAAACAGTTTGGCTGATAACCTGGGCGGAGGTATCTCTCTTGAAAGATCCTCTTGTAATAATATAAAAAGCAATATTGCCAGCAATAATTCTAACGGCATCTATCTAAAAGATTCACGGAATAACGCCATATCAAACAATAATGCCAGTAATAACCGATTGGACGGCATTTGCCTTAGCGATTCCCAAGGATTTTACCTTGAAGCCAATAACGTCAGCAATAATATCGATAGTGGCATCAATTTTTCATCCTCCCGCAAAAACATTATTAAGAACAACTATGTGAAAAACAACTCAATCGATTTCCGCCTAATGCACTCAGATAACAATACATTTGATAGCAACGATGATACATTCTCCTCTGACTCTTACAGTAGAAACAACGAAGTTAAACCTGGTGCTGACAAGGAAATACTGATTGATGAAATTAAAGGAAGCTTGAATAGTGGAAGATTGCCCGAAGAAACGTTTATCGATGGAAAATCGAGAATACAGGAGTCAAACCAGCCAGCCTCTGAAAAGCATTACGATGGGGATAGCGGTGAAGGGGAGCCCCCAACGCCCCCCGTCAAAAGGGACTACAATAAGGCAGCCAAGGAAGCCTCTGGCTGGGTTTCCTTCAATCCTCCTAAGGAGATGAACAAGTCTGAATGGACCAATGTAGTGGCCCAACTCGGATCAAACAAGACAAAGGTCCTTTACCAGAACTTTTTCGGGCCGGGACAGCCTCAGCAAAGGGAGATCGAAGTCGTGGCTAATGCTAGCTATGTTGTCACCCTTAACGGAGGAGATCAGAGCATTGGGATCATAAATATGAGGGAATGTGGTCAGAGGCTCAGCGATGATCCTGAGAATCCTCCATGGTGGTGGTGGCGCGTAATTGCAAATGAGTCCGGAGATAAATTATTGATATTAAGCGTCGATGTTATAGTGGGTGATAGCAAGGAACCTGTAAATGTCACGAGGTGGCCAGTTTCTGTAATTGTAAGAGATCCATGGAAGGAAACGCTCTGGGATTTGGTTGGCAAATCCTGGACGATTATAGGCGGAACCGGCCTGCTCGCCCTCCTCGCTCTTCTAAATAGCGTCTTCAATCTTCGGATGCTGTTCAAGTCCTGGAAGGAGGAAAAGGAGAAGAAGGGCGGCGGAGATCAGAAGAACCAGCAGTCTACCCCTTCGGATACATCCGAAAAGGCCAAGGGCGACGATAAAGGATAAAACCTTTGCCGCACTCCTTACCAGCAATGCTCCTTCGCTCCGCGGCCTGGATGGCAGTCATTATCATGATAATTGTTGCCTGCTCAGCCTCCCAGAAGGAAGTCCCGGCCAGCGATATTCTCTCTCAGGTCAGAGAGGGCCAGCCCATTTATTACGATGGCGTATCAGTGGCGGGAGATCTCAATCTAAGCTCCCTTGAGAACACCGTGGTTAAAGAGAGCTTCATCCTGGTGAACTCGACGGTGAGCCAGGCGGAGCTAGGGGGCGTGAGCTTCACAAAGGAGGTGATCCTCTGGGGCACCACCTTTGGCAACGCCAGCTTTGCCGGGGCCACCTTTCTGGGAAAAGCAGATCTGTCCAACACCTCCTTCAATCAGGCCAGCTTCGCTGGCACCTCCTTCCGCCAGCCGGTGACATTCGACGGAGCGACATTTGCAGGCAGCACCGACTTCCAGGATGCGCAATTTGACAAGGACGCGAGCCTCAACCAGGTGAAGTTCTCAGGTGGCGCCAATTTCAACTACAGCAGCTTCGGATACTATTCATATTTCTCAGGCGCTTGTTTCGCGGGCAGAGCCTTGTTCTCGGATGTGGCCTTCAAGGGTGCCTGCGACTTCACGAACGCCAACTTCACTGGAGAGGCCAACTTCTTCCAGGCCGACTTCCAGAACGCCGTCGGCTTCGACGGGACTGTCTTTGGCGGCCCCGCCCAGTTCGGCCAGACCGGTTTCTCCGGCCTTTCCTCCTTTGGCGAAGCGATCTTTGCGAAGGAGGCGAATTTCAATCTGGCCCGCTTTTCCGAAGCCGCCTATTTATCGGGAGCTGAGTTTCGCGGGCTTGCCCTCTTCGGTCTGACCAAGTTCCAGGACATCGCCAGCTTCCAGCAAGCCCAGTTCGATGGCGATCTCAACTTCAAAGGAGGATCGATCTCCACCATCCTTTTGGATAAGGCAAAATTCGGCAAGAATTCCCGCATCATCCTCAACGACACAGACTTCTCCCGCTTCAAGGCCCACTGGAATGAGATCGAGGAGCATGTGGTCTGGGATCCGGGGGCCTACCTGGCCCTTGTGAACAATTACCACGGCCTGGGCTGGTCGGCAGACGAGGACGACTGCTACTATCAATACCGCAGACTCAATCAGGGCAAGAAGCTGTGGGGCTGGTCGAAGGCCATCGATCTCCTGGCCTGGCTGTCCTGCGGCTACGGGGTGCGCCCCGGTTATGCCGTGGCCTGGTCGCTTCTCACCATCCTGGCCTTCGCTCTGCTATTCTGGAGAGGGGACGGCATTCGCCGCTCCGCCAGGCCCCTCAAGGAGCCCGCCGAGGTGGACAGCGTGCCCGAGCGCGTCACCCGTCGTAACGCCCTCGTCTTCAGCCCCATGGTCTGGCTCTCCCAGGGGCCCCGCGACTTTCTGCCCTTAGGCAAGAACAGGTATTATGTCATACTGGAAGGAATTTTGGGCTGGTTGCTGCTGGCGCTCTTCCTGGTGACCTTGGGCCGGGTTATGATCCGTTAATACTAAATCCTGAGCCATCTTCAAATTAGGCAGTGATTACAGTTTCCAGATTGCACATGCTGCGCTTGGCCCTGCTGCTACTCCTCCTGCTTGTCGAGAGCGTCTCGGCAGAAGAGTCCGGGCTTGATGCCTCGTCGCCGGCCTCTCGGGGCCTGGCCTCTCCGGCCATCGCCGCCCAGGATATCCTGGCCCAAATAAGATCGGGCGAGCCGCTGGATTATGACAATGTAACCATCGCCGGTCCGCTGGATCTCGCGCCTGGTGAAGGACCGGTCAAGCAATCGAT
>JAPKYC010000241.1 GCA_026394505.1 Methanothrix sp. | reverse complement strand
ATAGAAAATAAGTAGTTATAAGGTCATTTTTGCGAAAAATTTTAATAAGAAATTGCCAAAACTATAATTAATTTTTGGTTAGACCCTACAAAAAAGCAGGATGCAGAGACTTAAGTGGGTCAACTTCTTATAAACTCCGGACAGAGACACAGAGCGCATGGAGGACTCACAGAGGAATCTATTGCCCTCTCGAAACAGCGAGGAACCCTACAAATTCATTTTACGGCTCACTCACGTCCGTCCCACCCAGCGCTCGCCGTCTCTTCCCACCTCCTTCTTCCAGAGAGGCACTCGTTTTTTCAGCTCCTCAATTATGTATCTGCAGCCGGAGAAAGCTTCTTCCCTGTGACCCGCCGAGCAGACGATGGCCACGATGCTCTCGCCAACAGCCAGCGAGCCTGTGCGGTGCACGATCTCCGCCGCCATAAGGTGGAAGCGGCTCATGGCCTCCTCTTGAATGGCTTCCAGCTCCGCCTGGGCAGCCTCCCGGAAGGCCTCCGCCTCCATCCTCTCCATGCCGTCATCCCTGACTGTGCCCAGAAAGGTGACAATAGCCCCTGCGTCCTTGCTCCTCGCCCTTTTTATCATTTCATCGAGAGAGAAGTCCTCTTCTGTGATCTTGATCAAAGGCTTCAGCCTCCTGCCAGCGGAGGAAAAATGGCCAGCTCGTCGCCCTCTTGCAGCGGTCTGGACAGATCCAGGATGGGATCGATCCTTTTTCGGTTGATCATGAGCAGAACGTAGTCGCGCAGGGCCCCTGATTCGTCAAAGGCCGCTTCTTTGAATCTGGGACTGACCTGGGCCAGCTCTGCCAGAAGCTCTTTCGCCGTCGCAGCCTCTTTTATCTCCAGCTCCCGCTCTTTTCCCAGGATCTCCCGGAAGCCGGCAAATGCCAGAACTTTCACTAACATTATTTCTTCCACATATCGCTGTAGCTGGCGGGAGCCGGTCCGGAAACGGCCTTACCTTTCACGTCGCCCTTCGTCAAGGACTTCTTGATCTTCTCCGCCTCATTCTCCCGCAGCCGGGCGATCTCCTCTTCGGAGTCGATTCCCATGACAAAGGTGCCGTGACAGGGCTTGACATAGGTGAAGAGCAGCTCCGTTCCCCGCACGCCCATGGCCACGGGCGGCACGCCGATGATGTAGTAGTCCTTAAAGAGCTTGTAGCCGGGATTGATGTAGTAGACCTCATCAGAGTTCTTCTCGATGTATTCGCGAGCTTCCTTGAAGGAGGTGCGCTCCAGGTGCAGCTTGTACTTCATCTGCTCGATACAGCTCACAAAACCACCTTATCGATCTTGTTCTTAAGGGGATTGGGATTATGGACTGCCTTGGCCACTATCTTCTCCACAGGATAGTCGATGCTCTCCCCCAGGGCTTCGGCATTCTTGCCGAATACCACCGCAAAAAGCCTGGCCTTGGAGATGGCACTGAATGTTGCCCCGTAGGTCATGCCAGCATCGCTGTGCATGAAGGCGAAACATACGTCAAAGTCGATCTTCTTTTCCACGACGTCACCAATAAGCTCATCCAGATCGACCGTCTTTTGCACATAGTAGCTCTCCGGGTCGGCGACCTTGAGCAGCTTGACGGCCGCATCCGTGCCGGCCACGGTCACATCCCAGCCGGATTTCTTCAGCTTATGAGAGAGATAGATTACCATGCTCATCTGCACCGGCACTTCCGGACAGCCCATCACCAACAACGCCTTTTTGCTTTCGCCCATATATTCCATCTCTTGGATATGATTCCTAATTAGTTTTCTCTGTGAGGAACCTTAAGCCCAATATTACTATTATCCTATTAATACTCACGATCTGAGCAGTCCCGGCAGGCAGTATTGCGCCCATAGGCCATCTCTTCCAGGCAGCCATTCAGACCATCCCAGAGCAGGAGGCGGTTCTCCAGAAGCTTGCCCGCGCTGGTGACATACTTCACGGCTTCCGTCACCTGAATGGAGCCGATCACACCGCAGGTGCTGCCCAGGGCCGGGAAGGTTGTCGCGGGAGGGGCTCGCGGGAATATGCAAGAGAGGCAGGCCGTTTTGCCGGGAATGATGGTGGTAGCCTGGCCCTGGTAGCCGCTGATGGCCCCGTGAAAGAGGGGGATCTTTCTTTGCAAAGCTGCCCGATTCAAGAGGTATCGAACCGGGAAGTTGTCCATGGCATCCATAATCAGGTGGGAGCCTTGCAGGAGCTGATCGATGTTGTCTTCGGAGATGGTCTCCACCAGCGCCTCCACCTCGATCTCCGGATTGATGCCGGTTAAAGTTTCATAAGCCGACTTTGCCTTAGGCCGGCCCACGTCGGCGTTGGCATGCAGTATCTGCCGGTTGAGGTTGGAGAGTTCCACAGAGTCGCAGTCCACGATGCGAATTTTGCCGAAGCCCGCCGCCGCCATATAGAGGGAAATGACAGAACCCAGGCCGCCAGCACCAGCTATGAAGACGCTGGTCCTCAAAAGCATCTCCTGGCCCTCCTCGCCGAAGAGGCGGATCTGGCGGGAGTATCGGTTCATTTCAGAGTCGTTTAACATGTATTTTCAAAAAATTTTGATGCCGAGTATCTGTATCAAGTTCTTCTATTATTTTCTCCTTTGCACTCGGCAAATAATACTTCAGGAGATCATTTTTTATTTTCCGAAGCTCTGTTTTTGCATTTACAGATAAACTCCGATAAAAATCCTCATAGCTCTGATCCATATTTTGAGAACTTTCTATAAGCTCACCCCACCACAGCCAGAGGATCTACAGTTTCTACTAAGAATTCATAAAATCGAATATAAGATCCGATCTCTGTTTGCTCTATTGGATAAATATCCATCCTCTTGCCGGTTGTGGCGATATCGAAGGAGGAGCTATTATTATTATCAATTACCCTTGCAGAGAAATCGCCAAAACTGCCCTTGAATAGCGTTATTATTCCTTTATTATCTATTCTGAATGCCACACCATTTGGCAAGCGAATTTCAAGTATTTTGGGCATGACCCCATAATAAAATTCCATCTCATCTAGCGCTAATCTACCATCATCTCCCCTATACTGTATCCCCCTCTCTATTTCCGGCCTATATTCGGCAGGGATATCATCTGTTTTTCTCGCAATAGTAAGAAACAGATGAACATTATTTCTGTCATTAAAAAATGTGTAGTAATAAATCTTCTTGTTTAATATTGCTTTTGATATCAATATTAGTTTCCCATATCCTTTTTCAATAAAAAATCCATATTTAATTAAATCATTAATATAATCTTCTATTGTTTTCAATGTTGATATTGTTGCTACTACCTGAAGATTGCTCGGTAATTGATGGCCTTTTTTATCGTATTCAAGGAATTCTATGAACTCCTGAATATCATTGAACTCATTATTCTCTATCTCCAAAAAGGCCATCTAAATTTCACCTTCCATTATCCTCTCAATATCGCATTATTATCCTTTGTCTCTATTAAACCTATCTAACCGCCGTGCACAAATCGCACGATCTTCAGCTCGTCGTCCGAACCTGCCGTCTCCTCTTCCGAGACTATTTTGCCGTTCTTGGCTACAATAACCTCGACGGGATTTATGCCGAGCTGCTTGAGGATGTCTTCGATGCGGGCACCATTTTCAGCGATTTCTTTTCTGCTGCCATCCGGCAAGGCGATCAACATTTTATCTCCTTCAAGTATTTCTGCGCCGGTGATATCGCATCCGGGGCAGGGCGGGCAAATGATCTTTGCCTGCAATGGCTTATAGGGCGGTTCTGGTGCAAAATGCTTATGGTGGGCCGGACGAGTATGCCCTTGCGGCCAGCCCCGCGGGCGGGCACGTGGGCGCGCGTCTGCTGGAGAGTTTGCCTCTTCCGGAATGCATGTGCCCTAAGGTTACCGGCCCAGTTAACTATTGTGAATGGTTCACTACAGGCGGATTTGCTATTTAAGTCTTGGGGATTGGGCAAGGCGATGTAGAGTCCTGAAAGTATTTCGCACCTGCTCAGATTCCATTTCGTGTGAATAATTCATACTTCCTCTCATAGTCCAAATAACCTGTGGCCAATAGCAAAGTACATCTCCAGGCGCATCTTTCTTCTGAATGCCCGTTCAG
>JAPKYC010000093.1 GCA_026394505.1 Methanothrix sp. | reverse complement strand
AAATCCTGCCCGAAAGAAAAAGAGGTGCATAAGATGAAGAATATCGAGACTTTGATGAAGAAGGCAACGGAACTGAATGCGGAAGGGCTGGTGGAAGGCCAGATCTCAGAAGAGCTGAATGTCTCCAGCGAGACGGTGACTTGGCTGCTTACTCATGCTGAGAAGACGAGCACGTCGCCCGGGCCCAAAGATATCTCCGTGGACTGGTCCATGATCGGCAAGAGCGCCTTTCGGCTGAGCCACGTCTCTGAAGCCCTCTCCGATATCATTTATGATGCTTTGGACGACAACGACTGCGGCGTAGATGTGGTGGTGGGCATAGCTTTAAGCGGCCTGCCTCTGGCCAGCATGGTGGCCAATAGCCTGGCGACTGAGCTTGCCGTCTACACTCCCAGCAAGCAGATGCTCACCAAAGAGAGCGGCAAGGCGCGCGGCAACCTGAGCGCTAACTTCGCCGGTGTTATGGACAAGGAGTGCATCATCATCGACGATGTGATTACATCCGGCCGGACTTTAGAGGAGACGGTTGAGTACCTGGACGAGCACGGAGCCAAGATCAATGCCATCGCCGTCCTGATCGACAAGAAGGGCACGGACGAGATTGCGGGAGTGCCCGTGGTCTCGCTCTTGAAGGTCTTAAGAGTAAATTAGATCAACTATGTTCTCCGAGGATGAGTATCGATTAGACTTCTTCGTGGATGAGGGATTCCAGCGCAAGAAGTGCGAGAAATGCGGCAAATTCTTCTGGACCAGGAACGGCGAGAGGAAGACCTGCGGGGACCCGCCCTGCGATCCCTATACCTTCATAGGCTCGCCCATATTCAAGCGCGAGCACACAATAGACGAGATGCGCGAGCACTACCTCAGCTTCTTTGAGGTCCGAGGGCACGCTCGCATCAAGAGGTATCCCGTGGTGGCCCGCTGGCGAGACGATATTTACCTCACCATCGCCTCCATTGCCGACTTCCAGCCCTTTGTGACCTCCGGGCAGGTGCCCCCGCCCGCCAACCCCCTCACCATCAGCCAGCCCTGCATCCGGTTGGACGACCTTGATTCGGTAGGGCGCAGCGGACGGCATCTCACCACCTTCGAGATGATGGCCCACCACGTCTTCAACACCCGCGAGAGGGAGCACTACTGGAAGGATCGGACGGTTCAATTATGCGATGAGCTGCTGGTGGGTCTCGGCATGGACCCCCTGGCTGTGACCTACAAGGAGAACCCCTGGGCGGGAGGCGGGAACGCTGGGCCCAGCGTTGAGGTCATGGTTGGCGGCCTGGAGCTGGCCACTTTGGTCTTCATGGACCTGAAAGCCGTGCCCAACGGCCCCATCCAGATCAAGGGCGAGGCTTATGAGAAGATGAACAACTACATCGTGGACACCGGATACGGCCTGGAGAGGTTTGTCTGGGCCTCCAAGGGCTCGCCCACCATTTACGATGCAGTCTTCCCCGATCTGGTCCGGAAGGTAGCCGACCTGGCCGGCGTCGAGCACAACCTGCAGGATCCTGAGTACGCGAAGATCTTCGCCCAGAATGCCCGCCTTGCAGGAATGGTGGATCTGGATGAGTACAGCATGCTGGATCTGCGCCGGAAAATCGCGGGCAGCATCGGCATCTCGCCCGAGAAGCTGCAGAAGACCATCGAGCCCATGGAGCGCATCTATGCCGTGGTGGACCACACTCGCTGTCTGGCCTACATGCTGGGCGACGGCATCATCCCCTCCAATGTCAAAGCGGGCTACCTGGCCAGGTTGGTCATCCGCCGCACCCTGCGACTGATGAAAGAGCTGGGTCTGTCTCTGCCGCTGGCGGAATTGGTGGAGATGCAGATCAAGCGGCTGGACTATTCGGACTGGCAGGAGCGCTCTGTCACCATCAAGGAGATCCTCGATCAGGAGGAGCAGAAGTACGCCGAGACCCTGGAGAAGGGCAAGCGTCTGGTCAAGAAGACGGCCGAGCACTTCAGAAAGTTGGGTCAGCCCATTCCCCTGGTGGAGATGATCTCCCTTTACGACACGCACGGCATCCCACCCGAGATCGCTCGCGAGTTGGCAGAAGAGATGGGTGCCTCCGTGGAGCTGCCGGACAACTTCTACTCACTGGTGGCCAAGAAACGCATCCGGGCCGAGAAGGAAGAGGCCAAGGCCATCCTGCCCGGCAAGACACAGCTTTTATTCTACGAGCATCCCAACGAGCGGGTCTTCCAGGCAGTGGTGCAGGATGTGACTGAGGACGGCAACGTCATCCTGGACAGAACGCTCCTTTACCCCGAGGGCGGCGGCCAGCCGGCCGATCACGGCACTTTGGACATGGAAGGCCAGATCTTCCAGGTAGTGGATGTGCAAAAGTCTGGTGACGTGGTGCTGCATAATTTGGCAACGCAGAAGGGGCACGGCCTGCAAAAAGGCGACAGGGTTACGGGCAAGGTGGACATGCACCGCAGGCTGGCGCACGCCCGCCATCACACCGCCACTCACCTGGTACACGACTCCGCAAAACGCGTTTTAGGCAAGCACGTCTGGCAGGCCGGAGCCCAGAAGAGCGAGGATCGAGCCCGCCTGGACATCTCCCACTACAAGCGCATCACCGACCAGGAGCTGCAGGCGATCGAGTTAGAGGCTAACCGGCGGGTAATGGAGATGGAGCCCGTAGAGACTCAGGTTCTGCCCCGCACCGAAGCGGAGAAGCTCTTCGGCTTTGAGCTGTACCAGGGAGGCGTGCCGCCCGGAAATCAGATTCGCGTTGTAAGCGTTGGCAGCGACATCGAGGCCTGCGCGGGAACGCATGTCACCAACACAGGCATGATAGGGGCCATCAAGATCCTGCGCGCCGAGCGCATTCAGGACGGCGTGGAGAGGATCGAGTTTGCCGCCGGCGAGGCGGCGGTGCGGGCCGGTCAGGAGCGCGATGATCTGCTCTCCGGGGCCGCAGACGTCCTACGCGTGCCCGCTGAGCAATTGCCCAAAACGGCTTCGCGCTTCTTTGAGGAGTGGAAGGGCCAGCAGAAGGAGATCGAGCGGCTCAAAGAGGATTTAGCCAGGGCGCGGCTCAAGACCTTGATCGCAGAGGCCGAGACCATGGACGGCCTGAAGGTCGTGGTGCAGAAGATGGGCAGCGCCGACATCGATGAGCTTCTCAAGGCGGCAGCCCTTCTGGCGGAGCAGGACTGCGTCGCCCTGCTGGGCAGCGAGACGGGCAAGCTCGTGGCCGCAGTGGGCCAGTCGGGCCTGGCGAAGGGCGTCAAGGCGGGCAGCATCATCCGGGCCGCGGCCCAGGCTCTGGGCGGGGGCGGCGGCGGGCGGCCGGAGCTGGCGCAGGGTGGAGGGCCCGACGTCGAAAAGCTGGACGAGGCCTTGCAGGCAGGAAGAGAGGCGATGAGGGCAGGGGCGTAAGGCCTCTGCCACTGTCTTCTTGCTCTCGGATTTTCCCAAAAGGTATTTAGGGATTACTTGTGTAGTGAGTCTAATGGCCGCCAAGGAAAAGAGAATGGCAACAAAACCCGGAATCCCAAACCCCCAAGCTATTGACCAATCTGAGCCACCACTACGTGCGGAGTTTGTAGCTGAGACCCTCCAGGCAATAGCTGAGTTGGACTTGGGCCTGGGAAAGACCTTTTCCAGCAAGAAGGAATTTCTGGATGATCTCGAGCGCCTGTAGATTCTTATGTTGTATTATTATCGCAGGTCGCAAATATTCTACAAGAAATTTAAAAAGCTCACCGAAAAGGATCACGGATTAAAAGATAAGTTCATCAATAAAATTGGCCAAGTTTTAGATAATCCGGAGATAGGCGACTTCAAGAGATATGATTTGAAAGGCGTTCAAGGAGTTCATGTTAATCCTTTTGTGATTCTCTATCGAATCTCAGGAGATACGATAGAGTTCGTGAACATTGACCACCATGATAAAATTTATAGAAAAATCAAAAAATTAAAATAGATTGCCTTCAGCCAATCCCATATGCTCTTCCTGAAATTCTCAATAACCGCGAAGCTGCCGGAAGGCGGATGCTGCGGCAAGCAGAACCCAGGCCCAGGGCGGAGGGCCCAACGTCGAGAAGCTGGACGAGGCCTTGCAGGCAGGAAGAGAGGCGATGAGGGCTGGTTGATAGCCCAATTACTTTTTTCCACGAGGCAAGAAAACTGCTCAAGCCGTCTGCAGTAAATCTATTTCCCCGGCAGGAATGGGCTTTGCCACAAGCCAGCCGGCGCGATATTTCTCCATGATCACATCGATCTGCCGAGAGGTATCTGGCGAGATGTAAGCCTCATCACATAGATTGCATACCCTGGCCGGAACATTTTTTATGACCAGCAAAGTGTCATCTACCCGGATCCGAAGCTCGGTGAGTCCGTCATGCAACTTGCCTCTGCCGCAGAGGCACAAATCATCTACGTCTTTCGTGTCCGATGATTGAGCCATGTTTCCTCGTCCGCTCTATAAACCCGTCACAATTTTCACCATATTACTACCCATTGCCGCCACAACGTGAAAGGGGGCGCCCAAAATGTATCCCAGTATCAAGGTTGATGGATAAGGGAAATCATCCGGATAATCCTCTATTATCTCTCCATTTATTATTAAACTTATCAGGCCCTCGGTTGAAACTCCTCGTTCTGCCATCCTCCCCCTGGCATGCACAGTGATCTCAAACTGCTCCTCATAGACCAGCCTTCTCATCTCATCGATATCGCCCATCTATCCCCTCATCTACCCTTTTGCACGCTATGTTCTTGATGCTTTCGTTTGATGGTGTGTGGGCGACAGGCTGCACTGTTGAGGATGCTCGCAAAAATTTCATCGAGGCCCTTGTGGATTGGATCGCAGCTCAATCGCGATGAACTCAGAAAGAAAGACGTCTTCCCCAGGGAAATAAAAATTTTTGAGCCGCGCGAGCGGACATCTGCCCGCCGCCGGGCCGGGTCCATGGCCGGCATACTTTATCGGTAGAGCGTCATAGCCGGAACCAGCTTCAGAACCCTCTCCCGGTCGCCTACGGATAGAAGCTGGATTCGAAGACCGGCGAGAGCATCATCCTGGCGCGGCCTGACCGCAGGGCTTTGCCGGGCGGCCCTCCTGGCGAGAGGGACGTTGCCTCATCTGCAATCAGGACTAATCAGAGCTAAATAGCCTAAATATTTATTTTAAAGGTTAATTCATTGAAACAAAACGTTATTAACATCATTTATTATTAACGGAACGTTCCTGTACCTTTTATTGGCATTCAGTTCGATATTCCAAAGCTTTTAGAACCGTTCGTTCGGTCACATCTTCTTCTATCGTTCCTGACAACGTGGTGCTTAGAGAATGTCGCAAGCGATCGAATCGCCGGACATTCTCGAAGAAAGAAGTTGCGAGGTACAAGATATGAAAACAAAGATTGCATTAGCCGTTATGGCGCTGGCTGTGGTCTGCCTTTCCCTGGCACCGGCATTGGCCGCTCCATTGGATTCGAACAATAAAGATAGATGCAATGCCTCCTTGCAGAGAGGCGGTTTTGATGAACCGCATAACTGGATGCTCCTGGTAGATGATGCCACCAGGGAAAATTTCGATAACATGACCTTAAACCAGATCAAGCAGTTGCAAGAGCAAAAGATGGCACAGCTTAACAACATGACATTGGCTCAGATTAACGAGCTTCGCCAAAAACAGATGGACAGGCTCAACAACATGACACTGGCCCAGATCAGGGATATGAAAATGGACCGGATGGGCGAGAATGGCCCCGGCATGATGGGCGATGGTATGATGGATCATGGAATGATGGGTCATGGTATGAACGACCAGGGACAGATGGACCAGGGCGAGAATAGCCAGGGCATGGCGGAAAACGGACGGGGATCCGGCAACCAGCCGCGAGGCGGAAGATAAGCAATAGCGAAATGCAAAGTATTGCAGCCAGCAAACGGGATGAGGGTGGCCTGCCGGCAGGCATAGCCATCTGCCAACATCTTTGATGCTTTTAGTCTTCTCAGCCGCTGGCTAAAGGCAGTCAATTGTCCGGCTCCGGCTGCAATTCCTTTTTGCAAACTGTATCATGTTAAGAATACGGCTACAAATCATGAGTATAAAAACTAAAGTGCTTTTGCTGGCTCTGGCGGTCGTGGCTATGTTGCCGGAAGTCCTGGCTCACGTCGTAGCAGTAAAGATGTAAAATCTCTATCCGCCAGGATTGTTTTCCTCATTTTATTCCCACCTGGACAACCTATATCAATTCTCATGGTCCAAACAAAGCCATGCGCATTAGCGAGGAACAGTATGGCGATCACATCGGCCGGTACAGAAGTGTCCTCTACCTCTGCCACAGGAACGCCGATCCCGACGCGGTCGGTTGCAGCTTTGCCCTGAGCCGGGCCTTCGGAGGTGCAATCGGCGCTGTAGACGATCTGAGCCGCACGGGCGCTTCCCTGGCCAATGTAATAGGAGCCCACGTACTGATAAATCCACGAGTTGAAGACTACGATCTGGTGGTAGTAGTAGACACATCGGTAGGGATGCAACTGGGCGACAGGCTGCCTGCCAGCTATGCCCTGGTGGACCACCACCTGGATGATGGACTGCTGGAGAGTGCCCTCTTCTACATACAAAATCCTGCCAATTCCACGGCCGAGATCGTCTGGACGATTCTAAAAGAAAACGGCAAGAAGGTCGATAAAATGGCGGCCCTGGGACTTCTGGCAGGAATGATTGCCGATACCGGCCGCTTCAAGCGCGCTACACCTAACGCCTTTCTGGCGGCAAGCGAAATCTTAGAGGCAGGAGGCTTTGCTTATGAAGAGGCACTGGAGGCCCTCTTTGTACCGGCGAACATCTCGCAAAGAATTGCCGTCCTTAAAGCCGCCTCTCGATCCCAGGTCATGCGCCAGGGAGACTGGCTTGTCGCCTGCACGGCTGTCAACTCCTTCGAGGGCTCCGCTGCAAAGGCCCTGGTGGATTTAGGTGCAGACGCGGCCTTCGTGGCAGGACGGCATGGGGACCGGGTCCGGGTCAGCGCCCGATGCAGTCGAGAGGCGGCCCGGAGGGGCTTGAACCTGGCAAAGCTCCTAGGAGAGGTGGGCAAAGCCCACGGGGGCGATGGAGGCGGTCACAGGTCGGCTGCCGCCCTGGAGGCAGCAGGCGAGCCGTCCGCTATCCTGGATGCATGCCGAAAAAAAGCGGCCGAGAGCCTGCCCTGAAGGCCTGAGACCTGCCGGTGGGTGCAGGCCAAAATCCTTCAGCTCTTGCGCGCTCGCAGGGCCGCCTTCTTCAGGGCTTCAATGCCGGGCAATGGCTCACCCGATAGATAGGTTATGGACGCGCCGCCTCCCATGCTCACATGAGAGAACTTGGACTCCAGGTCAAGCTGCTCAATGGCCGCCACGCTATGCCCTCCGCCAGCAATGGAATAGCCCGACTCTGTGGCCGCTTTCAAGAGCTCGGATGTGCCAAGCCGGAACTTCTCCTGCTCGAAGATCCCTGTCGGCCCATTGAGGACGGTAACCTTGGCCTCCTTCAGATACTTGGAGTAGATGACAATGGTCTCCAGGCCAATGTCGGCTATGGGCAGAGCTGTGGGGAAATTATCCACGGCAACTTCCACTCGCTCGCCATTCTGGTCCAAAGCTACATCCACGGGCAGTATGATCTTGTCCGGATAATCATGCAAAAGCTTTGCCGCAATGGGAATCTGGTCCAGATACTCCTGATCCTCCACAAACTTGCGATTGGCCTCGCCTACATCAATGCCTGCCGCCATCATGAATACGGTGGCTACGACGCCGGAGGTGAGGATTTTATCGGCACCGTCGCGACTTAGAACGTTTTGCGTGACCTTGATGGAATCATCCGCCTTCGTACCTCCCAAGGAGAAGACGGTTGGATGCTCATTGCCCTTTAACCCCTTATCCAGTGCCGTGATCTCCTTGTCCATAAGAAGCCCGGCGTAGCTAGGCAGCACCTCAGTAAAGCCCACCACTGAGCAGTGAGAGCGATGGGAGACTGCAAAAGCGTCATTTATGAAAAGATCAAATAACGGCGCCAGCTTTCTCACCATGTGGCTTTTGGCATGATCGGCAGGGCTTCGGTTCATGTTCTCTTCGGCATAAAAACGGGTATTTTCCAGAAGAAGAA
>JAPKYC010000300.1 GCA_026394505.1 Methanothrix sp. | reverse complement strand
CTCATCATCCAGGCCACATAGGCGGCTGCCTTCTCTACATCTCCCTCTTTCAGGTAACGCATGACAAACCAGTTGTTGCCTAAAACCAGGTAAGCGCCCATATCCAGAATGGGAGTGGAGCGCATCTCCTCATGGGTGTGGCGGGCTTCGAGAGGCGGCATGGCTGCCTCAAAGACTGTGGTGTAGCCCATGGCTGCATAGTCATAGCCCTGCTTGTAAACGGAAGGGACGGTGTAGCCGCTGCCCGAATGGGTTAAGGCCGTCTTGGTCCGCACCGATTTGTAGTGATCCTCGGGGCGCATGAGCCGGCCGGCATTGACCTTGGCTCCGGCCACGTGAGAATGGGAGTCCACGCCCCCAGGCATGACCGTCTTTCCCGTGGCGTTGATGATCATGGCATCCCTCTGCTCCGCGCTGGTGAGGCTGGAGACCACCTTTCCGTCCTTTATGAAAATATCCGAAACATCGCCGTTTATTCCATTGAGGGGATCGAATACGTAGCCGTTTCTGATAGTAGTTGTATTAGTAGTAGCAGCCATTCCAGGCCACCTCCCTTCGCGTAAGCCATATGGCCTCTACCGGGCAGATCATGCTGCATGTGGCGCAGGAGCCGCAGACCTCCTGATTCACAACTCGGACTGTACCGTTCAATACTTCCAGAAGCGGTTTTTCATCCAGTTCGTTGAGATGGCCGGCGGCAAGATAGGGATCAAAGAGGGCATTGACCGGACAGGCAATGACGCAGTTTCCGCAGCCAAGACAGGCATCCTCATCGGTCTTAAGAACGGAGGTCAATGTGGGCCTGGCTGCAGGAGCACTCAGTTTCTTCTCCAGAGCCTTCTTTCCTTTCATCTCGGGAATGATTGCCGTCTTCTGAACGGAGATGGCTGCAACCGGGCAGGCATTTTCGCATGCTCCGCAGTAGATGCAGGCATCCTTCCTGTGGCTCACCTTCTCCACGATCTCGCCCGGCCCCCACTCTTTATTGAAGAGGGCATGAGCGGGACAGGTGTTAACGCAGGTCCGGCAGGCCTGGCAGACGTTTTCGTCTCGGGAGAACTGGCCAGCAAAGGGCTTTTGGAAGGTTATGGCTCCCGCCGGACAGACCTGGGCGCACCAGCCGCAGTGCACGCACCGGTCGAGGTCGATGATGGTCTTGCCTTCCAGCCTCAGGCTGCCGTCTTCCGCCAGTTGCCGGTCTTTTATCTCAATGCAGCCCTGCGGGCAAACATCGACACACAGGCCGCAGTGCACGCATCTATCGTTTACAGTCGTGGGCTGCAATGCAACGTTGAGATAGGACCCGTCCTTTTCGGCCTTGCCAGCCGTCCTGACCTCAAGAGCCCCGGTGGGGCAGACGCGGGCGCACAGAGCGCATAAAACGCAGGCCCCGCTTCTTTTCTTCTCAATGAAATCTTTATCAATCAGCCCGCGGGCCACCGCGCCCACAGAGCCGATGACAAGCTCCTCTTTGGGGCAGATCTGCACGCATGATCCACAGCCGATGCACTTCTCCGGCAGATAGACATGCTGCCTGTCATCTCGGGATTCCAGCAATACCTCTCTCATCCGACACCCTGCCTGAGGGCGAAGTTTTGTAGCGGATGGGATAAAGATGTTTTGCATGAGCGCTCATGGATTAGATCATGGTTAGCATTTGTGTTTACTATGATCGGAAGCCTGAATGAACATTATTCATTGAAAAACCTTCTTAAGCATGCGAGGCGTATCCCTAAATCATGTTCTTGCTTGGAGAATACGACGAGGATGAGGCCCGGGACATCGCCGACCGGCTTAAACACGGGGGAATGAAAGTGGATATCAGAACCTTCACCATTAGCTACCTGGAGCTCTTCCATTACCTGGAGGGCCGGATGAGTGTGATGAAGGGAGAACTGCTGGAAAAGGACTATGCAAGGTATGAACGATACATAATTGCCCTGCGAAAGGTTCTGGCGGCAGGCGCCAGCCCCGAGGACTTCCAGGAAAGGCTTCATCTGGAAATTGATCCGCAAGTGAACGAAAAGAGGAAGCTGTTTTGTGAGACCTTTGAAGGCGATCTATCTGAGGATGAACAGGAAGCCAGAAGGAAGAATTACGAGGCAATAATGGCGGATCTGATTGATGTGTCCAATGCGGACGCTTTTGTCGATCTTGTCCTGGACCGAAATGATATCGAGATTGGAGAAGAGGTGGGCGGCAAACTCGATGATCCCATCCTGCGCGTCTTTGATGATGAGGAGGAAAAGAGCGAGCTGGCCAGGACGACCACGGTCTTCACCCTTGAGCCGAGGGCTCAGATTTTCGTTGATGAGTTCTCTGCCGTTCTCGCTGAGGAGCTGGATGAAGAGTTTAGTGATGAATATGAAAGGGAATACATGCGCCTTGTCTTTTTGGGAAAGCTCATCTTTGATCTGGAAGAGCCGACGCCTGGTAGGGTAGACATGAAGGCTTTCCGGGAGAGATGCGAATTTAGGATGGAGAGCAAAGGAGATCTGCTGGAGATAGACGGCAGCAGCGCGGCTACGGAGCTGGCCAGATCGCTGGAGAAGAACGGGGTAATAAAGGTCAAGGGCGATAGCGTCAAGTGGAAGCGGTAAGGGGAGATAGGTTTTAAGTTTGGGGGGCGGTTGATAGATGTCAAGCGAAATTCTAATGCAAGAGATTCTGGTGCGTCAGGCACAGGACGGCTGGGGAGCAAAGGTCATCGAACGCCTGGCAGACGACCTGCGCCATGAGTTCTCAGACATGATCTCGAAAAGCATAGATAGATAAGCAAAAAGAAGGATACCGCAAAGGAAGGTTCCAAGCTATGTCCAAAACAGAGAAATTCCTAAAAGAGGCATTTGCCGGCGAGTCGCAGGCCAATCGCAAGTACAGCGCTTTTGCAGCCAAGGCGGATAAAGAAGGATTTGCCCAGGCAGCCAGGCTCTTCCGGGCTGCGGCAGCAGCAGAAGAGGTTCACGCCGTAAATCATCTGCGAGTTTTAAAAGGCATCAAGTCCACCAAAGAGAACCTGCAGGCGGCCATATCCGGAGAGGACGAGGAATGGGAAGCGATGTATCCGGAAATGATAATGGCTGCCAAGGCGGAAGGCAATAAGGCGGCAGAAACATCCTTCCACTATGCCAATGAGGTGGAGAAGATTCACTCCCAACTCTACCGGAAGCTCTTAGGCAACTTGAGCCCCAGCCAGGAGACCTTCCCCTACTACGTCTGCCCCTACTGCGGCAATACCGTGGAGCGAGAAGCGCCTGGTGTCTGTCCCGTCTGCGGAGCCATAGGAAAGCTCTTCCTGAGAGTGGACTGATCCAGAGAATAGATTCAAGAAATTCTATTTCAGAGAGAGGACGGAAGGATGAGTCTCCTCTCGCCTTACAATTTTATCAGCTTTGAGGCCCACAAGACATTACTATGAGCAATGATCTTGAAGTGGATAAGATAACGAACAGACGAAGACTGCGCAGAAGAAGCCTAAATTGACGGAAGACAAATTGCAGAAAGAAAATTCATTCAGGGTCGATCTCGTGCAATCCTGGCAGGAGGAACAGATAGTGGAACTCTATCGAGCCGCAGGCTGGTGGAAGGAGGAGATGGATGCAAGCAAAATCAATGATTTGATCCGGGGAAGCTTTCTATTCGTCGTGGCGATTGATATTTCTACCGGCAGGGCAGTGGGTATGGGCCGTGTGATTTCCGATGGAATTGCAGATGCTTATATTCAGGATCTGGTGGTGCGGGGTGACAAGAGGAGCCGGGGTGTAGGAACAATGATTCTCACCACGCTTTTAGCGGAGTGCAGTTCTCGCAAGATCACCTGGATAGGCCTGATAGCGGAGCCAGGCAAAGAGGAGTTTTATAGGTCCCTGGGATTTGCACCCATGCCCAGACATGTGCCCATGCTCTTTCATGAGGAGACAAAAGGATGCTGAGCGCCGCCGACTTCAAGCCCATCTCTCTCTCGGACCGGGATTTCTTCCGCAAGCATTACCAGAGTTACCACCAGGTTCACAGCGATAACACCTTCACCAACATGGTCTGCTGGAATGATTATGCTCATTACAGGTACGCCTACCGGGAAGGCTGCCTGGTCCTTTGCAGCACCATTGCGGAAATGACGCGCTACCGTCCGCCCATTGGTCCCAGAAATCCCGAGCTTCTCGCAGACGTCCTGAGGCTTGCCGCCGAGAGCGGGGAAGAGCATCCTTTCGTAATCCTGGACCCGGAGACGAAAGAGTGGATGGAAGGGCTTTATCCCGATCTGCCATTTCATGCGGAGAGAAAGTACTTTGAATATGTCTATCTGGCCTCGGATCTGGCGGAATTGCCGGGCAAGAAATATCTAACCATCCGGCATCAGCTCAACAAATTCCAGAAGACCTGCATGCCCCAGATGGAGATGATCAGCAAAGAGAATCTCAACGAGATCAAAGATTTCCTGGATCTATGGTGCGACTGGAAGGACTGCGACTCAGATCCGGTGCTCGCCAGCGAAAAAGAGGCAGTGTCCTTGGCCTTATCTCATTATGAAGAGCTGCAGATCTTTGGCATTGCCATCCGGGCCAATGGCAAGATCGGGGCCATGTCCCTCTTTGAGGGGCTGAATAATGATACGGCACTGGTGCATTTCGAGAAGGGCCTTCCCGATTGCAAAGGGATCTACCGGGCCGTCAATGCCGAGACAGCCAGGATCCTGGCCAGAGATTACATTTACATCAACCGGGAGAGCGACATGGGCGTGGAGGGCATCCGCGAGGCGAAGACACGCTATCATCCCCATCACATGTTAGAGGTGCATATGCTCAAGAGGGATGAGCTGGAGAAGGTGATATGAGGCAGAGATCACATTCCAGAGCCGAAATCTCTATTTATTAAAATGAAATCCGCAGGTATAAATATTATTTAAATCCTCAGGCGTCAGCGGGAAGGCTTTGCATATGCTGGGCCGAATACGGTAGATCCTGCAGCGCTTGTTTTTAGCGTCATGAGCGAGGCACAGCTCACAGCATCTGCCGCACCGGACACACCCTCCTCTCCTTTTAGCCCGCCACGCTAAAACTTGCTTTTTCTTCAGGTACCATACAATCCTTCTTCTAATCCATCCGTCTCTCATGAAAAACCTGCACGTGGGCCCGGTGCTGCTACAACTTTTATCCTTGCGTTCGGCCTCGTATTCCGAAAGCCACGGAAATAGTTAAAAAGATGACGGCCCACTCATAGGCTCTGTTCCCAAGGTTTGAATCGTACCCCTGTCGTGAATCGCTGCCCGTTGCCTCCGAAGCATAGATATACCAATGACATGCATAGTGAGCAAACCATTTTCAGGTGATGCAAGAATGAAGAGCCTCAAAGGTACCAAGACCGAGAAAAATCTGATGACAGCATTTGCTGGAGAATCACAGGCCCGAAATAGATATTCATTCTTTGCCTCTCAGGCAAAAAAAGAGGGCTACGAGCAGATTGCTGCCATATTCCTTGACACTGCCGACAATGAAAAGGAGCACGCAAAAGTGCTTTTCAAGCTGCTGGAGGGCGGAGAAGCAGAAGTTTCCGCACGTTTTCCCGCAGGAGTCATTGCAGGTACTGATGCCAATCTAAAAGGGGCAGCAGAAGGCGAGCGATACGAATATGCCGAGATGTATCCATCTTTTGCAGATATCGCCAAGTCTGAGGGCTTGCCAGAGATTGCTACAACCTTCCTCAACATAGCCGTCGCCGAAAAGGGGCATGAAAGAAGGTACCTCTCCCTGAAAAAGAATCTTGATGAGGGCGTTGTCTTCAAGAGAAGCGGCAAGGTTGTCTGGAGATGCCGCAATTGCGGTTATATGCATGAGGGAAATGTTGCTCCGGAGGAGTGCCCAGCTTGCAAGCATGAGCAGGCATACTTTGAGGTCTTTGGCGAGGTTTGCTAGAAATGAAACGATTGATATTGATCCCTGTAGTAATGATAGCGCTGCTCCTGTTGGCCCAAAGCAAATCAATGGTCAACCTGGGAGGCAGGGATGGAAATCTGCTCTTAGGAGGATTGACAAACAATTCGACCAGCAATTCATCGATTAACCTCTCGCAGGACGCTTCTGCCCTGCATCTTGGCGGAGACGATGGAAACCTATTGCTGCAAAATCTGACAAATGCCTCAAGAAATCTCTCCGATTGGGGTTCTAAGCCACCTAAGGCTCCATTGCCGCCCAATTATGATCCCAAGAGCGCCCAGACCTATGCCGTCCTCAGAATGAACCACATGGGTTATTGATAAAAGCTTTGGGGGAAATTAGATGAAAGCAACATCTTTCGCAATTATCTGCATATGCCTGAGCTTCATATGCATACCACTATCTTATGGGTTTCAAAGTGTCGGCGAAGACTTTGGGAAATCGTGGCTGGAGAAGTACGGGACTCAGCCGATAAGTACCCTGGAGATTGCCAACAATCTCTGGAACTGGGGGGCTGCGCCCAAGGGATTCAAGCTTCATAACGGCACACTTTACCCACCGGGAACTGAGCCTCAATGGTATTATCCCAATAGCTTTGCGGACTATACTCCCATCATCATAAATCGAACGGATTCAGGCAAATTTCAGGCGCCGACCAGCTTGGATGTAGATCCCTGGCTGCTGGCCCAGCTATCGGGAAGGCCCGTGGCTCTGGTCAAGGAGCCGAAGGGGACTCTATTTTAAATTTTTCTATTTAGGCAAACGAGCGGCGACGCACCCCCAGCAAAGCTGTAGGTGCTGATATCTCCATTAAACTCACAATTTTTATTATTATTTATATATCAATCCCTGTTATTCTAAAGAGACGATTGAGGGGGATTAGCTTTATCAAGAAATATGTGCAAAACTATGGCAAGGATGATGGCTGTAGAGGTCTGCATATTTTTTCCATCAAATGTGGATCTTCATTCTAATTAAGACCATGCCTACAGCCCAATTGAAGCAAGCCCTATACACACTCTGCGGCTCCGGCGGCCCCCCGTCCGAGCGGCCACGTGCGCCCGCAGGCACGCGCAGGCACACGCACGCGGGAGACTGCATAGTGATGACATTTAGGCCACATTGCCACATGGAGTGAACCCCTACAAGTGGACAGAAAGTCAATCAATATCAGTTCATTCGATCACAGTTGAGAATTACAGCACTTATTGAAATCTTCCGAAACGGATAAATAGCATGCCGTTAAGAATATTCAGATAGATTAAGGTAATTCTTTGCATTATTGGAGCGAGCACCTGGGCTATGAGACTCCTCTCGATGAGAGGAGCCCTTTCTTCTTGGCCTTATTGGAGGGGTTCGAATGATTCTATGTGAATGTGGCGAGTTCGTTGAAGGTTGCACATTTAAAGCATATATCAAACCATCTGCAAATCCTTCGACTTCGACAATTGGGCACAGGAATTGTGGGCTTATTTTCGATTCTTTAGAGGGAAAGATGCCTAAGAGGTATTCTTCCAAGAAGGAATTGAAGATTACTGCAATGAAGTTTGCAGAGATTAAGAAAATGGATTACGAAGCTATCGAGAGATTTCTAATTGAGGTTGACGGAATTAAATCAGATGGGAAGCTTTCTGATGGTGAGATCTTGGTTACAGCATTTCGAAAGATTATGATGAAAAGAGGCGAATATTAATGCCGGCACAATTGACATATCCAGGAGTATATATTGAAGAGATCCCCAGCGGTGTTCGAACCATTATGGGCGTCAGCACATCGGTAACGGCCTTTGTGGGCTACACGAAGATGGGGCCTCTGAACAAGGCCCAGGACGTGCTGAGTTTCGCGGACTTCGAGCGCAAATTCGGCGGACTATCAAGGGATAGCCCGCTCAGCTACGCTGTACAACAATTTTTTTTGAACGGCGGGGAAAGGGCGATTGTTGTTCGTGTAACTGAGAAAAACACTGCTTCAGAGGCCAGAATTACCCTTAAAAGCTTGGCAGGCTCTGATGTCCTGGATGTTTTTGCAAAGGACCCCGGTGAGTGGGCTAATGGAATAACGATCACGGTGGACTACATGACGGCCCATCCTCAGAGCACATTTAATCTAAGTATTCAAGATATGATCACGGGCAGATCTGAGTTCTACATAGGCCTTTCCATGAATCCTCTCTCCAAGCGGAGCGCTGAAAATGTCCTCAAGAGTGCCTCAAATATAATAGATGTTGAGATTAAAAAAGCGGCCTTCGACAGTGTCGCTAAGAAAAACGGCCAGAGCATCAGCGGCTCGCCTGTTAATCTATCCAAACTTAACAAGGGTTGCCTGCAGTTCATGATAATCCTCAATGAGAATGACGGACCCAGAACTGTAAAGATCTACGATGGGAACGATATCAATAAGCCTAAGACTCCGGATGAGCTGAGGGGTCTCATTGAGAATGAAGTGAAGAAACTAGGTAAGACACCAGCTTACATAGATTTTACGTGCACTTATGATGTTAATAAAATGGGAGAACTAATCCTCACCTCAGGGGATGCATCTATAGAATCATTCGTTAGGGTCACAAGCGCAGATACCCTGGATGCGGCCAGGGTCTTGGGCCTGGGAGTCGCCAACGGCGGCAGGGAAATAGATGCTGCTGCTCATATCCGCCCCGCTCCTAATGGGACTCTCAGCGGAGATCTGAACAACATTGTTTTTAAGAACATTTTCAGCAAAAAAGAGAACAAAATACTAGTGAGCATAGATGGTGACGGGCCACATAGTATCAGCCTCTTTGCAGATGGAAAGGACCTTCTCCCCAATAATCTGGAGGAGCTAGCCAAGTTATTACAGAGCAAGATAAGGGCTATCAATGCCAAGCAGGCTGGGTCTGCATGCTTTATGGGCACAACATGTAAAATTCTAGGAAGCTCCATCCAGATTCTCTCTGGAGCAGAAGATAAGAACTCTGTCATAAAGATAGAGAACGACAGGGTCCTCAAGAACCTCGCTGCTGTGTCATTTTTTAACCAAACAATTGGCTGGGCGGTTGGTGAACAGGCAGCGATTCTCTACACTGAAGATGGCGGAAAAGAATGGTCATCATGCAAATCCAAGGAAGGTGTTAAAGAGGATCTTTATGGTGTTTCTTCCATTGACGCAAGTACAGCGACGGCAGTTGGTGAGAGGGGAACGATCCTACTCATAACAGGTGGAGGAGTTACATGGACTGAAAAGTCGATGCCAAATATGGCTGCAGGATTGCGGAGTGTAAGCTTTTCTGGCAATAAAGGATGGATTGTTGGCGAGAATAAGATCATCTACAGCAAGGACAAGGGCGAAACCTGGGTGGAGATAACAGACATCACACCAACCACCTTCAAGGCAAATCTAATGGCGATTTCTGCTGTTTCAGATGAGGCATGGGCAGCAGGCGAGAATGGCCTCATCGCCAAGTTCACAATTGATGAAAGTAACATGAAGCTAAAAGTGGAGACATTCTCCCTCAAAGGTGTGGAGTTTAATCTCTATGGCATCCATGCAAGGTCTGCAGATGATATCTGGGCTGTAGGTGAGAACTCCACAATTCTGCACATAGTCAATGATCAATTAGGAAAACTAACGACCAATAAAATCAACCTGCCAAAAGGCATCACTTCCGCATTGCGAAGTGTGTATTTCAATGCTGCTAATGAAGGATGGGCTGTAGGCGATGACTCTACGGTAATCAAGACCAAAGATACAGGGACGAAATGGGATCCTGAGCCGCTGCCAGTGGGCATGTATAGCAATTTTTGTGGAATAAAATACATAGACAGCAGCAATATCTGGATAGTTGGCGACCTCGGGACCATTCTCAAGTGGGATGGAGCCCTGTGGAGCATCCAAAAGGCCGTCATCGACAACTGTGCAAACGACCTTCATCTTAGTGATAACATAGCCAATGTCAAGTCCTACACGCTTGGAACAGGCAAAACTCTGGCTGCTCAGAAGGGGGCAAAGCCCGGCAATGATGGCTCAAAGCCTGAAGATATCGACCTGGTGGGCAATGAGGCAAAGAAGACTGGCATTTATGCCCTGCTGGACGTGGATATATTTAACCTCCTCTGCCTCCCTGAAGCAGAGGAAGTCGATACGCTTGTCAAGGCCGCAGCCTTCTGCAAACAGAATCGAGCGTTCCTGATAGCCGACTGCCCCACGGCATGGAACAACTTCGACAAAGCCCTGGAGGATCTTGGGACCTTCGATCCCCTGAGATCAGAGAACGTTGCACTCTACTTCCCGCGGGTGGTTATGAGTGATCCCCTGGAGGAGAACAGGCTAAAAGAGTTCCCGCCTTGTGGGATCATCGCAGGGATCTTCGCCCGGACTGACTCAACGAGGGGTGTCTGGAAGGCTCCTGCAGGCCAGGATGCAACCCTCTCAGGTGTGAACTCCCTGGTCTACAGGCTGACCGACAAGGAGAACGGTCTTCTCAATCCTCTGGGGGTAAACTGTCTGAGAACATTCCCGATAATCGGATCTGTCGTCTGGGGGGCCCGCACGCTGCGTGGGGCTGATGTCCTGACATCGGAGTGGAAGTATATCCCCATCCGAAGAACGGCGCTCTACATAGAGGAGAGCCTCTTTCGCGCACTCAAATGGGTGGTCTTTGAGCCGAACGACGAGCCGCTCTGGGCCCAGATCAGGCTGAACGTTGGAGCCTTCATGCATGACCTCTTTTGTAAAGGGGCCTTCCAGGGAGGATCTCCCCGCGAGGCCTACTTTGTCAAATGCGACAAAGACACAACCACTCAGACCGACAGGGATAAGGGAATTGTCAACATCCTGGTTGGCTTCGCCCCCCTAAAGCCGGCAGAGTTTGTAATAATCAAGATTCAGCAGATTGCTGGACAGATTCAGACTTGAGGAGGATTTATGGCACAGTTCAGCGTCAATCCCCTGAGGTTCGATCCATATAAATCGTTCAAGTTCAGGGTCAAGTGGGAAGGAAGATATGTGGCGGGAGTCAGCAAGGTAGGTGCTTTAAAGAGGACGACCGATCCAGTTACCTATCGCGAGGGAGGCGATCCGAGCAGTGACCGGAAGTCTCCCGGAAGGACAAAGTACGATGCTATCACTCTGGAGCGAGGCATCACTCACGATACAGAGTTTGAGAAGTGGGCGAACAAGGTATGGAACTACGGCTCAGGTCTTGGCTCTGAGGTCTCCCTCAAAGATTTTCGCAAAGACATAATCATAGAGGTATACAACGAGGCCGGCCAAAAGGTCCTTGCCTACAAGGTCTTTCGCTGCTGGGTCTCCGAATACCAGGCGCTTCCGGCTCTGGATGCCAGCGCCAACGCCGTGGCTATAGAGACGATCAAGCTTGAGAACGAGGGCTGGGAGAGGGACTACGAAGTGAAAGAGCCCACAGAGCCAAGTTATAATGAGCCTCCGACGTGAATATGAGCAACGAAGTGAATGTCATTCTTCCGAGCGGCTGCTGGATCGATGGAGAATGCTTCCGGGAGGCTAGGATTCGCCTTCTTCCAGGAGATGACGAGGCATTCCTCTATGAGATCGGCAATGGCTTTCTGCCTGCCCAATGGACGACTGCCATTCTTGCAAGATGCCTGGCAGGAATTGGGCCTCGGCATGATGTGGATGAAGATCTTATCCGATCCCTTTGCGCAGGTGACCGCGAAGCTCTGCTCCTCCACTTGCGAAGGCTGATGTTTGGGGAGAGGATGCAGTGCACCCTTGTCTGCCCAAACAGGGATTGTGGCGAGACTATGGAGATCGAGCTTTCGACCAGCAGCCTTATCCTTTCCCCTTATCCTTGTGAACTCAGGTATCACGAGGCGGTCTTTGAAGATGGCGGACAATCCTGGAGAGTTCGCTTCCGTCTCCCAACAGGCTCAGACCAGGAGGCGGCCGCCGGATTGGCCCTCGTGGATGATGAGGCAGCAGCAGATCTTTTCCTTCGTAGCTGCATATTGGAGATCTCCAATGGGGAGGGTAGATCGGTCGAGAAGATCTCCCCGCGGCTGGCCAGCCTGATCTCTCAGGCCATGGCGTATCTGGACCCTCAGTCTGAACTCCGGCTCGACCTGGTCTGTCCATTTTGCAATGGCCGGTACTCGACGATATTCGACACAGCAGGCTACCTCTCGCAGGAGCTGGCGATGAGGTCTGAGCACATCTACAGGGAGGTCCACACAATTGCCATTCATTATCACTGGAGCGAACATGAGATCCTCGGGCTATCGCCAGGACGAAGGCGGAGATACCTGGATCTAATCGAGGAGGAGAGGGAGAGGAGATGACTAGAGGAGATTTAATCCACACCCTCGTCTTGCGAGCCGCAGGGCTGGAGACCCTAGCCGTTCGCCCTAGGTTCATCCCTTATTTCGCGCCAGGGCCGGCCACGATCAGAGGGGGAGGCAGGGGTCCGGGGCACCAGTCTAAGCCGCCTCCATCTCAGACGGGTGATGCTCAGGAAATGCCTGTTGGGGCTGCGAATGATGGCCAATCCGCGCCCACTTACATCATCCGGGCCGCGAAGAGCGGCCCCGGCACACCCGAGGTCCACCAGCCTGATGAGATGAAGAGGCCGCCAGGAGAGGCCGAGGGCGCGAGTTCGGACGAGAGATGGCTAGAGCCCTCTCGCGGAGGGTGGGCGAATGCAGCAAAGCCGACCTCTGTTGAGGCGGATGAGACTGGGGAGATCGGGGCCAGGGATTATACAGATGAGGGCGCGATGAATGCCAAAAAAACCACAGCAGGTTATGTCATCGATGGCGATGCGCTGGCCAAATACGATGATGCCGCTAGTAATGCCAGCAATGATGCACATGTCCCGGTCACTGGGCAGTCCAGGGCACTGCTGGATGATGGCCTGCCGCAGTCTCCAGCACCCGCAAAGGTCCTGCCGATAGATCAGGACCTTCACAGAGGCAGGGGAGATCTTGATCAATCCCGATCTCTGAAGCCTCTGGCTGGATCCAGCGACATTGGCGGCGAGATGGCCCGCCCAACGGTCTCCTCTGAGGAGGACCAGCAGGCTTTTGGAGTTAAGGGGGATAAAAGGTCGGGGGCCCAGGAGAAGGCTGCATCTGTGGAGCGTCACCAAAGGCCGACGCATTCTGACCTTTTGGAGGAGGATGGCTCCTGTCGGGTCAGTTCAGCGGAGATTGCATCGCCTATTCATCCATTGAATATTCCTGAGAAGCTCACACCTCAAGAGCCCGGCACAGTTCATGTGAGAATTGGCACACTGGAAATTCATGCGGAGGCTCCGCCGCCAAAACAGCCCTCCGGGCAGCGGCCGTCAGGCTTCCAGGGTTATGATATGATCAGGAGCTACATGAGCTGGGAGTATTAGGGGTGTCTGTCTCATGGGCAACCAGAGGACCTACACAGTTCTAAATGGGGTGAGCGCCACCCTTCGAAACCTGCTCTCTGATAGGATGGAGTACAGGAAGACGGATGCGAAGGAGGCTGAGGCGGTCCCAGTAACGATAGCTCCTCCTGATGTTCAGACCGGTGCTGGGGAGGGCGCAAGGGTCAATCTGTTTCTGTATAGGGTCACTGAGAATCCTCATCTCAAGAACCAGGAGATGCTCTTGGCTTCGGGATCGGGTATTCCCATGCTCTCCCTCGACTTGCACTATCTGCTAACAGCATTCGGTGATGGGGAGGACAGCGATTCAGAGGCTCAGACAATCCTGGGAGATGCCATGAGGGTTCTTCACGACTACTCACTCATAACCGAGGGGCTCTACAAGATCCACAATAATCTGCCCGCAGGTCTGCAAAAAAGCATCCTGGATGACAGTCTCCGGGGGCAGTTCGAGAATGTCAAGATCTACCCGGACCCAATGAGCCTTGAGGATCTGATAAAGATCTGGACGGCGCTCGTAAAGCCCTACCGACTATCTGTGGCCTACAAAGTGAGCGTTATTCAGATAGAGAGCCAGAGGCCAAAGAGACTCCCCATTCCTGTAGGAGCCCTTCCATCTGGTGGTCCGAGGATCTACGCCTCGTCCTTTAAGAGGCCCTGGATAGAGGAATTGAGGGTGATTATAAAGGGTGATCCTGGCAGGCAGAGGACGGCTCCTTATGCTGGCATAGGCGACACCCTGGTCGTCTGCGGTGGCAAGTTTCCGGCCAGATCAAGGGTATTCCTGGGCTCTGTTGAGGCCGAGGCCATGACTGGCCCCGAGGACCGGATTTTAGTCCCCATCCCTGATCACGAGGATCTGCAGCCAGGGCCCAAGACACTGAGGGTTGTCGTGGACCTGATGATGGGAGAGCCCGCTATGGAGCACTCTGCCCTGCAGTCAAATATGGCCGTATTCATGCTGGTGCCAAAGATCGATGACCTCCTTTTAACCACCCTCAGCCCTAACAAGCGAAGGCTGCAGATCACCGGAGAGAGGCTCTTTGATTCCCAGAAGGAGGGGGCGTGCATGACCATCATAGGGGATGCAGTGACACAATCGATTGCATACGATCCGAAGACTCCGAAGAAGATAGCCTTCGATCTGCCGGCCTCCCTGATGATGGGGGAGTATTTCGTGAGGGTTAGTGTGAATGGTGTGGAGGGTCTGGCTGAGCGCGCCCTGGTCATACCATGAGAGGCAGACAATGAGTTTCCTCCAGGGAGAGATCAGGTCCCAAGAGAGTACCCAGGCAGATCTAAACCGCGGCTACATCCAGAGCGAGATGCAGCGGCTGAAGCTCCTGTTACAGCGCCGGGCTATGTGGCTGAGGCATGAGTGGAAGAGCGATCCACTCCAAAGCTATACAGGGATGGTGATAAGCGATGACAGGTTCGACTGGCTGCTTTCAGAGCGATGCAAAGCCGAGGCGGAGTTCTACGAGAAGAGCTCTGAGATCTGCAGAATAGATGAGTGCCTCGCTGAAGTGGGGATGAGTATAGAGGATGCGCGAGAGGCTGCTACAGAGGCTGGGATTCAATTGCCCCTCGATCTCCTGGCAGACCTCTTTCAGCTCACATCATTCGAGAGGGATGTGCTACTCCTCGCCTTCGCCCATGAGATGGACCCCTCCTTCGAGAGGCTTATCGCCTATATTCAGGACGACCTAAACAGAAAATACCCAACACCCAGCCTGGCCCTGGAGATCTTTGGGGAAGAAGGGGCCGAGATGGAGGAACGAAGGAGCCTCATGGCCGGGGCCACTTTACGAAGGTTCCACCTGATAGTCCTCGATCCCGGAGCCGGGGCTTGGGCGCTTCAGCCGCTGAGAATGGATGAGAGGGTTACAGATTATATCCTTGGATTCAACCATCCAGATGAGAAGCTCCTGGGATTGCTTAGGCCTCTTTCGCCTGCGCCTCTCACTCACTCTCATTTTCGCCTTTTGGAGAGCATTGAGCAGTGGATGAAATCTGAGGTGAGGGAAAGCTGTCTCACATCTCTTAACCTCGTCGGAGCGAAGGGTACTGGCAGGAGGGCTGTGGCCGCTGAGATCTCCAGCCGCCTTGGAATCCAGATCTTCAGCATGGATACCACGAGGCTCCCGGCACTGGGCGCCGATCTGCAGGAGATGGTCCAGTTGCTGGAACGAGAGAGCATCCTCGCCGGAGCGACATTTTACATCGAGCTTCCTGATGGCGGCCCCCCGGAGAATGAGGCCAGAGCCATGGAGTTCATTGAGCAGGCGGAGGTCTTCATGATAATTGGCAGCACGAGGCACCGCCACTTCGAGAGGGGGACTCTGTCGGTCGAGGTTCCAGGACTTGATGCGGGAGACCGTCTCGACCTCTGGAAGCAGGCTTTGCAGATCAAAGGCGGACACTTGGACGGCCTTCTCGGAAAGGAAGCAGAGCAGTTCGCTTTTGGGCCTCATGATACAGTTCGGGCCGCCAAGACCGCAAGGTTGAAGGCCGGACTCCGTGGCGCAACGGTGCCAGAGGCTGAGGACATCTGGCTGGCCTGTAAGGAGCAGGCTGGATTGAACATGCACGATCTGGCCCAGAAGATCTCACCCGTGGCCTGCTGGGACGATATCGTCCTGCCATCTGATGCATTGCAGCAGCTTCAAGAGATCTCATCTCAGGTCGAGAACAGACAACGGGTTTACGATGACTGGGGCTTTGGGAGGAGGTTGAACCGGGGCCGTGGCATCAATGCCCTCATCTCCGGGCCGAGCGGTACAGGAAAGACTATGGCTGCAGAGGTCTTGGCCCGTCATCTCAGTCTGGATCTCTACAGGATTGACCTTGCAGGCGTCGTGAGCAAGTACATCGGGGAGACGGAGAAGAACCTGAAGAGGATATTCGACGCCGCTGAGAGCAGTGGCGCTGTGCTCTTCTTCGACGAGGCCGACGCGCTATTTGGCAAGCGCACCGAGGTGAAGGACAGCCACGACAGATATGCGAACATCGAGGTAAACTATCTCTTGCAGAGAATGGAGGAATACAGCGGGCTGGCGATTCTGGCGACCAACAGGAAGTCGGCTCTCGACCAGGCATTCCTCCGCCGCCTGCGGTTTCTCGTCGATCTGCCTCTCCCAGACTATGCCCGGAGGCTGATGATCTGGCAGAAGGCCTTTCCGCCGGAGGCAGATCTGGATGGCCTGGACTATGACCTGCTCGCCAGGATGGAGATCTCAGGAGGAAACATCAGGAACATCAGCCTGAATGCAGCCTTCCTGGCTGCTGATGAGGGATCGGCGATAAGCATGGGGCACATAATGCATGCCGCTCGTAGGGAATATGCGAAGATCGGAAGGCTGGTGACAGAGGCGGAACTGGGAAAGCACTGCACTTGAAGAAAGGCTTGACAGAAGATCTATTCTGGAGACAATCAATGCAAGAGACCAACTTGAGCATCGATCGCATAGTCCTCAAGGGATTTGCTCTGAGGTCGGATCGAGCAGGACTATTCGGCTCCCTCTTGGAACAGGAGTTGCAACGCCGACTTTCGCAGGACAGACTGCCTGAAGGCCTGGTCGGCAAAGAGATCTCTCGACTGGATGTACCGCCCATACAATTGGCTCAGGCGTACGATGATGAAGGGCTGGCCAGAAGCCTGGCTGAAAGCATCGCCAGAGGGCTATTGGAGAAATATCGCTAGATGATGAACGAGATTCAGGTCAAAAGGACGCAATCCAACAAGGGCCAGTTGCTGCGCCCTGCAAGGCGGGGGCCGGAAAATTCGACTGCAGAGCATGCCATCGGCCCCGTCCCTGTAGGGCTGCGGCCTTTAGGGAATCAGGCGGTGCAGCGCATGCTTCGCTCCGGCATAATACAGGCGAAGCTCGTCGTCAATGAGCCCGGGGACAAGTATGAGCAGGAGGCGGACCGGATTGCTGAGCAGGTGATGAGCATGCCAGAGCCTGCGGCCCAAAAGCAAGTGCAGAGGGCCTGTCCGGAGTGCGAGGAGGAGGTGCAGAGGCAGCCTGAGGAGGAAGAGGAGGAGAAGATTCAGGCCAAGCCGATAGCTGAGCAGATCACGCCGTTGGTGCTGCGCCAGACGGAGCCCGACAAGGAGGAGGAAGAGACTGTCCAGGCCCAGCGGGACGAGGTGCAGCGGCAGGAGGAGCCGGAGGAGGAAGAGGTGGCTGTCCAGAAGAAGGGGCCCGGCGGTGGAGCGGTCGGCCGCGGGCTGGAGGCGCAGATTCGATCCCTGAAAGGGAGTGGGCAGCCGCTGTCGCCGCATGTGCGTGGCTTTTTCGAGCCCAGGTTCGGGCAAGACTTCGGCCAGGTGAGGGTGCATACGGATGCGAGGGCAGCGGAGGCGGCAAGGGCGGTGAATGCGCGGGCGTTTACGGTGGGCCGAAATGTGGTATTAGGAGAAGAGGAATATGTGCCGGAGACGGTGGCGGGAAGGAGGTTGCTGGCGCACGAGTTGACGCATATTATTCAGCAAAAGAGCTTAAGAATCGAAGGAAATAGAGTTCAAAGAGAGAGACAGCGAGGATCTAGATTCATCACGGATATTTTTGTGCACCTGACCAGCCAAACAGTTGATTGGAGGTATAGTGATGGAGAGAGCTCAAATTCGCATCCATGCTCAACAGGAGCCGGTCTCTGTAATATCGAGAACGATAATTCCAATCGAGAGAATTCCGCATTGACTCCGATCGGCGGGCCATTTCCGGTTTGCCACAAAGGCCATAGTAGGTATTCAGATTGGGTGGAATTCAATTGCTGCAGGCATATCGCTCTTCACTATTATCAGCATGTAGATGGCTGTCCTTGGTCACATGGATGTGTCAGACTGCATTCGGATGCAGCCCATTTAATCTTCTCAGGTGCACGTGTGAACTCGACGCATGTTCACGTCTCTGGCACGCCAAATTTAAAAAGATGCTGGACAGATCCTGAACATGGAAACTGCCATATTCGTGGGACTACCAGAAAATGCAGACGAGGCGATTGTGAGGTCCAAGGAGACTTTCCGCTTCCAGATGAATCACAGACAGCAACTCGGATAGCATGATTTGGCCAAGGAATTATGATTTGTGATTGATGAGCAGTGATCGAGATGAGGGATGGATTAATTCCTCAAGATCATGACAACTAGTTCAGCAAGAAAGTAAGCATTGAGAGAATTATGTCACAATTTAGGCGAACACAGAGCACTTCGCGTCTAAACCATCAAAGTGGCACTACGAGACATGATAAATCAATGTACTCGCCAGCTAATGCACCCAACCTACTGCCAGTCCAGATGCGACTTCTTGGTAATCAAGCAGCGCAAGGGCTGCTACGTTCCAGTGAGATCCAGGGCAAGGTTGACTTCGTCCTCCATGCAAAATCCATACATGACAAAATGCCGGAGATGTGGCCCAATCTGGAAGCCCGAATCAATATCATGAAAGGCGGCGGAATGCCGTTGCCAGCTTCGCTCCTCAACTTCTTTGAGCCGAGGTTTGGATACCGCTTCAAGGACGTGCGCATTCATACGGATCGTCCAGCGGCTCTACTAGCTGAGGTGATTGGCGCCAAAGCTTTTACTACGAGAAAAGATGTCGCATTCGGTTCTGGCTACTATTCCCCAAACACATCTGAAGGCAAGAAGCTCCTTTCTCACGAGCTGACTCATACCATTCAACAGTCCAGCCCGGAACTCATGAGAACTGACCTCGCTATTAGGAGATACGCACAAAATCTCGTCCAGCGGAAGGTGGTTCTGAATAAGAAGCTGACGACTTCTGTGGAACGGCTGAAGTTTATAAAGTCTGTGGATTGGAAGGGGCGCAGCAAAGAGGCAAAAAATATCGTAGAGGACATGGCTGCAGCTGGGGATGCATTTGATTTCTCGAACGAATCTGAGCTTGAGAGGGAGGTCAAGAAACGCCTTGGTACAACGCGCTATATGATAGAATCACAGAGCAGAAATGCCTTCGGCTATCCATTTACAGGACCGTCTTTGTATTTTGGGCCAAGGGTGAACTATGATGCACGGGATTACTGGGAGCCCAAGGTCATCGATAATTACAGTGAGCGCAAAGATCTGAAGAAGAGAGGGAAAATCAAAAAGCTTAAACGCATAGATAGACATAAAGTTTTCAATGATGATGCACCATTTCCGGATTATCATACAAGTGAGGGTTACTCGTGGAGGCTGAGTGCTCAAGGCAGGAAAGATCCATATAATGCTATAGTGAAACTGTTCAAACCTCAACCGCCTCATAAGAGAACGCTGCTCCATTGCGACTATTTATTGTCGCTTGTCCACTATAGGTCACTTGCAGAGACACTGGGAAAGGAGAAATTCAACAAACGGATAAAGAAATATGGTTCGGACAAGATACGCCTCAAATGGAATGCTTTCGCGGATCTCTACTTGGGGGGCCCTCCTAAGAAGCCCGGAGTTGGAAGTCTGCAAACAGTAACGCCTTCTTCTGAGAAGGATTTGGTCATTGGTGATCATGCGGTCTTCTGGAATCATCCTGCCTATGACCTCATCAATGAGAAAATTGGCAACGCCTGGAGATTGGAGAACGCAGTGCTCGTCGAGAGATCGGGAAATAAAGATATTTTCCTTGGTCATGGATCGGGAAGGAAAACGAACGAGCAAATGAAGGACAAGCTAGCAACAGAATTTATGGATGTAGCGCGCCGAGCTTGGGGCATGATCAATGATGTTAATTTGAAAATGAAGCAAAAGCATCCTGGCTATAAGTCTGCTGTGGACAATCTGAAAAACTCATTCCCTTATGTACAGCATGCAGGGTCGAAATACATCATAGTAGGGATGAATAAATTCTGCAAAAAAAGTATTCATATGGAAATTCCAAAGAGGAAAGAGAGCATTTTAAAGGAGATCCCAGGATTAAGGGATCCATGTGACATGAGCAAGATGAATTATGTGAAAAGGCCGATTGAGTCGGCACCATAATCAAGGAGATGATGATATGGATGGAGAGGGTACAATTTTAAATAATATTATGATAAATAACGAGATCAAACCTAAGAGCGACTTCATGAATCAAATAACTGAGGGCATGAAGTTCACTAATGTCATGTCTATGAAGCTCAAGATGCAGCACTTGGAGACCATGGTTGATTTAAATGCATTAATTGACTTATTGATCTCAAAGGGTTTTATCAGTAGCAGGGAGTTTGGCCAGAGAAGAGAAATGTCTCGCAGATCCCTGGAAGAAGAGTTCGCAAGAGATCCTCTTCAAGTTGTCTTGGATCCGACTCCCGATAAATATAGTGTTCAATCTGTATCCGTAAACTGCTCAAAGCGCATGGATCTGTGCAAAGGTCGTTGTTGCATGCTGAGCGTCCCGCTCTCTGCTCAGGACCTTGAGGAGGGCATAGTTCAATGTAATTATGGTATGCCTTTCACTGTGGCCGTCTCTGAGAGAGGATATTGTATCCACTTTGATATGGATGGCAAAAGATGCACCATCTATGAGAACCGGCCTGTTGTCTGTCGGACATATAATTGCCGTGATGATAATAGGATTTGGCAGGATTTTGAGGCTGAGATTCCTGAGATATAAAGTATTATTATTTAAATTTGAAAGAAATTCAACAGGACAATAATAGGCAAAAGCATGTTCGAGATTTCACATCGCCAGACCCAATCCGCGAGGAGCCAATCGGCAAGTCCTGCGAGGCTACATCGGGCAAGGCCCCAGCCTGCCCTGAGTCCGCTCCTTGCCCATCAGAAGGCCATCGGCAACCAGGCGGTGCAGCAGCGGCTCCTCTCCAGAGCCCTCCAGGCGAAGCTCATCGTAAATGAGCCCGGCGACGAGTACGAGCGCGAGGCCGATCGGGTGGCAGAGCAGGTGATGAGCATGCCTGAGCCTGCTGCCCAAAAGCAAGTGCATCGAGCCTGCCTCGAGTGCGAGGTGGTGCAGAGACAGCCTGATGAGGAAGAGGAGGAGAAGGTTCAGGCGAAGCCGATAGCCGAGCAGATTACGTCACTAGTCCAGCGCCAGGCGGGGCCTGAGGAGGAGGAAGAAGAAGCTGTCCAGAGGAAGGGGCCAAGCGGAGAGACAAAACAGGTCAGCCGGGGGCTGGAGGCGCAGATTCGATCCATGCGGGGAGGCGGGCAGCCTCTGTCACCGCAGGCGCGTGGATTCTTTGAACCTCGGTTTGGGCACGACTTCGGCCATGTGAGGGTGCATGCTGATGAGCAGGCAGTAGAGACGGCGCGGGCATTGAATGCCAAAGCTTACACAATGGGCAATGACATTGTAGTTGGGGAGAATAATCAATCATCGAAACGCGAAGCAAGAGATAAGTTGTTGGCGCATGAGTTGACTCATGTAGTTCAGCAGACTTCAAGGAATAGTGGCCAAGTTGCTCTAATTCCTATACAGAGACAGCAAAAAGGTGAACAAGTGCCGGAATCCTCCCAAATTAAGGCAAAAGAGGCAGGCGATCTCTTGGATATCAAAGAGGTCATCAAGTTCTTTAAACCCGGAGGCACTGCTATTGTCACCGATATTGGAGCCGAAAAATCATATATGGCAAAAGCAATATCCGTTGATACTCATGCGGATATCTATCCCATTTCGGCAGCAGATACGCAGATCTTGAAAGATATCTACAATTTCAAAGGAGATTTTGTGGCTTGGTGCGAACAAACCCCTCACAAATTATGGACCAGAAGAGCCATTATAATTACGATTGATGCGGATCCAATTAAGGGCAGAAAAATCGCCGCATCTCAGCATGGTTGTCCGCATGGATTTGGCAAGAGCGGCATCAAAAATTTTGAAAAAGGCATGACCCTAAAGAATCACCATGAAGACAATAAATATCCTGGGCATTTCTGCATCCACTTTTTACATAGCAGAAAGCATCGTCCTGGCGAAGAAGATGCAGTCCACCAGCAAATGGTCTACAAAGCTGCTGGGATAGAACCTGCAAAGAGTAAAAAGAAGAAATAATGGTAAACCTATGTCCTCCGACTTCCCCCTCCGTCCCAGGCTCCAGAAGGGCGCTCTGGTCTCATTTCCATCGCACTTTCTGGGGCCTGTGCCAAATGTGATCGTCTTCCAGTACAACCCCGAGCAGCTCAGCCGCAACCTGACTGATAGGATACCCCGGCAGAGCTCAGATCAGAAAGGCTCTGCCAGGGAGGAGGCCTACGTCGTTACGGGCCCGCCTGTGGAGACAATCAACATCACAGTCGATCTGGACGCGGCAGACCAGCTCTCAGAGCCGGCGTTTCATCCCCACACAGTCCAGTTCGGCATTCACCCGGCACTCGCCGCCCTGGAGATGCTCCTCTACCCTTCCCAGGCGCAGAGAGTGAAGATAGAGCTTCTAAGCGGCCAGGGCGGCGCTCAGATCACCTCCAGCAAACTGCCCCTCACCCTCTTCGTCTGGGGAAAGTCCCGCGTTGTGCCTGTGCGGGTGACAAGCTTCTCGGTGACCGAGCAGGCCTTCGACCAGCAGCTTAACCCCCTCCGGGCGAAGGTCACCCTGGGGATGAAGGTCCTGACAAACGATGACCTGAAACAGACGAGCCTTGGCAGGGATGTCTACATTGCATATCAGTCTCAAAAAGAGGCGCTGGCCAGGCTCAATCTGGCCAGCAGTGTGGAGCAGATAACATCCATGCTGCCATTCTGAGGAAGGAAAAGCCATGTTCTTCAAAACAAGCCGTTACCAGAGCGTGGGCAACCACCAGATAATGGATAGAGAAGGCAGGACTATTCTCTACAAAAAGATCCGCTTCATCCCCCCTCCAAAGGCCGCAGCCGTCCATACAGTGCGTGAGGGCGAACGTCTGGATCATATAGCTCACAGCTTCTATCGCGACCCGGAGCGCTTCTGGGCCATCTGCGATGCCAACTATGCATTGTGGCCTGATGATCTCGTGGCCAGGCCGGGTCGGAGGATACTGATCCCCCACCCATGACCAGGATAGTCCGAGGAACAAAGCCGTGAGCGATATATCCTACCAACTGATGATCAACGACCTGGCCGCCGGATCGGATCTCCTGGCTGCAGTCCAGCAGATTGAGTTTGAGGACCACTCGGAGATGGCGAGCATTCTGCGGCTTCGGCTGGCTGTGGCAGTTTCAGAGGACGGCTCCGGCTGGACGGTGCTCGACGACGATATCTTCCAAAGGCTGGACAGCATCAAGGTCCTCGTCAATGTTGACAACCATTCTGAGACGCTCATCGTGGCCCATGTGATAGAGGTCAGCGCAGATCTCTCCAGCGATCCCGGAGGTTCGAGCATGAGCATCGTCGCCCTGGATCCATCCGTTCTCATGAACCTGGAGGAGAAGGTCAGAGCCTGGGCCAACATGTCGGACAGCCAGATCGCTTCAGAGGTCTTCAATGAGTACGGCTTCGCTCCGAATGTGGAGGAGACGAGCTGGACCCGCCAGGAGCCGGAGCAGACGGTCTTTCAGAAGGGGACGGATATCGCCTTTCTCCGCCAGTTGGCCTGGAGAAACGGCTTTCAGTGCTATGTAGAGGCCAATGCACTGACCGGCGTCCTGGAGGGGCACTTTCATCCCCCCAGGCTCGAAGATAGCCCCCAGAATCCGCTATTCGTCAATATGGCCGGGGCAACTAATGTCAGAGCTTTTCGGCTGCGCCACGAGATGCTCCGACCGACAGCAGCTCAGATCACTGGCCTGGACACAGAGACCCTCTCAGACCAGCCTGCGTCCGCCACAAGCATATCTCTGCCTGCGCTCGGATCTCAGCCTACGCTTGGCAGCGAGCGGCAGCGCCTCGTTCTTCTCAGCCGTACAGGCCTGGCACTGACATGTGAGCTGCAGACCTATGCCCAGGCAGAAGTTGACCGCGCCTCCTGGGCGATCAAGGCCGAAGGTGAGGTTGGCACAGTGGACTACGGATCAATCCTTCGGGCCAAGAGGACGGTTGATGTGCACGGAGCCGGCCAGCTCTTCAGCGGCACCTACTTCGTGGAGAGCGTCCTTCACTCAATCGATGGTAGCGGCTATACACAGCGCTTTGTCCTCCGGAGAAATGCCCTGGGCCTCTAAGAGGAAAAAATGACCGAGATCACATGGAGATGATCGCTATTCAGATGACTTCTGACAGACATGGACTGCATCTGCAGATGCAAAGGTTCTACGGCAAATATCGGGGCACAGTTAGTTCCATCGACGATCCGGAGAACAGAGGCCGCATCCAGGCCCACGTCCCGGAAGTGGGCGCTGACGTTTCCACATACTGGGCAGAGCCCTGCGTTCCCTATGCCGGGGACGGCGTAGGCCAGTTCACAATCCCACCGGCGGGGGCCGGTGTGTGGATGGAGTTTGAGGCTGGGGACCTCTCTCGACCAATATGGACCGGATGCTGGTGGGGACGCGATCAGCCCCCCAAGGACAATAGCGGAACAGCAGCCACGCCGCCCATGAAGATCGTTCGAAGCGACCAGGGGCTGATGGTCACATTGAACGACAACAGCCAGACCATCACTGTGAGCGATGATGGCGGGAGCAATATGCTGGAGATAAAAGTGCAGCAGGGGATGATCACCATCAAAGGGGCGACCAAGGCAGTGGTGGAGGCACCCCAGATAGAGCTGGTGGAGAACGCGCCCCATCCGGTTGTCTTCGGAGACCAGCTTCTCTCGTATCTGAACCAGATAGTGATGATATATCAATTGCACATGCACCCGGGAGAGATGGCGCTGGGAGTCTTTCCGGTGACACCTGCGCCTCCGGTGCCCCCTCTTCCACCGCCCACGCCGGCACTGCTCTCCACGAAGGTAAGAACGGGATGAAGAATAGGAGGATTTAGGTGAATGACACTTAAGGCAGGTTCATCAACTCCCGACTCATCATTTAAGGACAGCCTTGCAGAATCGATAGAGAATGCCCTTAAATTGGAATGGCTGGCAGTTAAAGGTGAATTGCTGCCTGAAACAGGGAAGGCTGATAGGAGGATTCTGTTTGCAGCTATCGCTCAGGGTCTGCTTGATTACTTGAAGGACAATGAAAAAGAATTCACAAACACCTTCACGGGCCTATATTCGGCGCAACTCGTCCATATTGAGTCGCCTACTCTTAAGCTAACCCCATCATCTGGCGATATTAATACAAATGTGACTGCTGATGCAAATTTCTTCCCAACAAGCTCTACTAATGTCACCTTGATATGGGATAGTCCAAAAAACATCCATGCAATGAATGGAATAAATGGAAAGTTCCAATTTACATTTATGCCGCCAGGAGAAGCTGCCAAAGGCTATCACTTGGTTGAGGCTCACGATGGGAACGGATACGTTGCGTTTGCCGTATTTGAATTAAAATAAAACCTGGAAGTTGAATCATGAACTCATATTACCTCGACTACCCTTTTCATTTCGATAGCAAAGGCCGTACTGCAGTCACCAATCTTGATGATCACGTGAAGGATATGATCTTTCAGATTCTTTTTACCAGCCCAGGAGAACGGGTCAACAGACCCGACTTCGGCTGCGGCTTAATGCAACTGGTTTTTATGCCCAACAGCGATGTGCTGGCGACTGCGACTCAATTTTTGGTTCAAGGTGCTCTTTTACGCTGGCTATCCGATGTGATAACCATAGAGTGGGTTAAGATTGAGAACCAGGAGCATCGCATGATTGTGGATGTGGCCTATACCAGGCTGGACTCAGGCGAGAAGCATAAAGAACAGTTCGCTGCACCTCTGGGTGAAATATAGAGGAGGAGCATGGTGCATAACCGAGATCTCTATTGCGAAAGCGAGAAACGCAGATTAGAAAAGAATATCATAGGCATTGATTACATCGAGGTGTCGGCTGAAAGCCTGGAATCCCAAAGAGAGATCAAAGTCTTTTTCCTCAATGATGCTCTGCCAGAGGAGTTCGAGAACCAGCAGGATCTACCTGCGCAGATACAAAAGCTGATCCGGATCTCCGGCGGAGTTCGAATTAGGGATATCAAAATTCAGGGAGGACGTCAAGAGGATAAACACCTCATAGTCGAAGTAGATAAACCAGGCGATTTCTCCCTTTACACGCTTACCATTAGTAGCCTGGATCCGGTGTACTGCCAGTGCAATTTCAGCTTCAAGCAAGGCTGCTTCAGTCATCTGGATTGCAGGCCAGGCCAGCTCTGTCCAAAGGAGAGACGAATGGAGCCTCTCATAGATTACATGGCCAAGGACTATGCGAGCTTTCGCCAGGCACTGATAGACTTAATACCATCGCTTGTGCCGGACTGGACGGAGAGGCATGAGGCAGACCTGGGAATTACGCTTCTGGAGCTACTGGCTTATGCTGCAGATCAACTGAGCTACTATCAGGACGCAGTTGCCAATGAGGCCTATCTGAAGACCGCCCGCCAACGCATCTCTGTTCGCAGGCATGCAAACCTCATAGACTATCGAATGCACGATGGAGCCAGCGCTCGTGCCTTTATTCATTTTGCCGTGATCAAGAAAGGACTCCTGCCCAAGGGAACCCAGGTGCTAACACAAATCGACAGGCCTTTAGGTTCTGAGACAAGCCCTCCTGGGTCCGTGATTCTTGCCGACCTGGAGAAGAAGAAGCAAGCGATCTGTACTGCCAATGTTGTCTTCGAGACGATGAGGGATGTCCACCTCCACGAGATCCTAAATGAGATCCAGATCCACACATGGGGCGATGAAAGATGCTGCCTGCCTCGCGGTGCGACTTCAGCAGACTTAGCGGGCGATTTGACTGAAGTCCTGCACAAAGGCGATTTTCTCCTCTTTGAAGAGGTGAAAGGACTGGAGACGGGACAGAAAGAGGATGCCAATTTGAGGCGGCGACAGGTTGTGATGATCAAAGAGGAGCCGCAGAAGCTAAAGGATTCACAGGCCGATATAACAAGAGTCACCTGGGATGACGCTGACAGGCTGCAGTTTCCTCTCTGTATATCCTTTTTGCGGAATGGCGAGCTTATTACCTCAGCAAGTATAGCCCGAGGCAATCTAGTGCTTGCAGATCACGGCTGCGAGGTCGGGAAGGCAGAGAGCCATCCAGGGCCCGAGGCGCCTGCACACGAGGTTCAACGGCGAGCCCACGGCATTCGCCTCAATGAGGGGCCTCTCAGCTTTCGCATTGAGCCTGATAATGAAAGCTCTGTGAGCCAGCTAATGGAACTTGATCCACATAAGGCAAAGCCGCAAATCGTTGAGTTAAAGATGGCCTTACAGGACTGGAGTCCTGTTATGCCTAATCTATTGAATAGCGGGCCTTTTGATCCCCACTTCGTTGTAGAGAATGATAGCGAAGGCCGCGCCGCGATTCGCTTCGGTGACGGAGAGTACGGCATGGCTCCAACATATAATAGATCTAACAAGTCTGATAGTAGCATAAGCATCACCTACAGGGTGGGCGTGGGAAGGATCGGCAACGTTGGGCCAGGATCATTTGCTCATATTATAAAGCCTGAGAATTGCGAAAATTTCCCGGATATATCCTCTTTAAGCAATCCTCTTCCTGCCTGGGGTGGGATGGATCCGGAGCCCATGGAGAAGGCGAAACTGATTGCCCCCGCTGCCTTCCATGCAGAGCTGTGCAGGGCGGTCACAGAGGAGGATTATGCCCGCATTGCTGAGAGACATCCTAAGATCTCCAAAGCGATTGCAACCTTCAGGTGGACAGGGAGCTGGCATACAGTCTTTGTCACTGTCGATCCTCGCCGCATCGAGGAAGTTGACTTCAAACTAAAAAATGAGTTAAAGGAGTGGATCGCCAGCTATTCTCAGGCAGGATATGATATTGAGATAGATGGTCCCATCTACGTGCCCCTGGAAATAGAGTTCGATATCTGTGTGGACCGGGATTACTTCAGAAGCAATGTCGAGGAGGCGCTGCGTTTTGCCCTCAGCGATCAGATAAATCCAGACGGCAGTTTGGGCTTCTTTCATCCCGACAACTTCACCTTCGGCCAGCCGCTGTATATAAGCCAGCTCTACCATGCCATGGAGGCCATAGATGGGGTGGATTTCGCGATGGTCAAGATATTTCAGCGTTATGGAAAGCCCTCAAAGAGCGACCTGAAATCCGGTAGAATTCCTCTGGGCCGCCTGGAGATAGTGCAAATGAATAACGATCGAAACTTTCCTGAGAATGGTGTTCTGAGACTGAATATGCTGGGTGGAAAATGAGCTTAAAAGATATCCCAAGGGATACCTGTGGATGCTGCCAGGCGCCAGTTCCTGCTACCCCTGAAGAGATCAGGAATCTTCCTGGCATCTCTGCGATAAGCTATCGCGTAGGGACCTATGCCAGCTTCCGCCAGGCGATGATTGATGCCATAGGATTGAAGTTCGAGGTTGATGGCAGGGAGGCATACCTTCTCAAAGAACTGACTTCCCGCAGCAGTGACGACTATAGCATCGCTCTCATAGAGATGTGGGCTTATCTGGCAGACATCCTGACCTTCTACCAGGAGCGCATAGCCAACGAAGCATTCCTGAGAACAGCCCTGCATTTTGAGTCGGTTCTGCAGATGGCGGCGCTCCTGGACTACAAGCCAGGACCGGGAATGGCTGCTACTGCCCAGCTTGCCTTCACTGCGGATAAGGGAAAAGAGGTTGTGATTCCGGAGGGGCTGCGCATTCAGAGCGTTCCCGGTCAAAACGAGAAGCCTCAGAAGTTCGAGACTTCAGTGCCGATAAAGGCTTTTGGCAGCTTAAACGAGATACGTTTGCATACAGTTGAGCCATTTATCCTGGGAGCGGGTTCTGTTGAAGCTATAGTGAAAGGTATCAATAATGGTATTGCTGTGGGAAATTACATATTGGTAGTTGGAAAGGAGAGGAGTAATGACCCGGCCAATGAAAATTGGGATGTCCGAAGAATAACGGATGTTCAGGTTGATTCACAAAATAAGACCACGACAATTAAATGGAAAAAGGGACTTGGCGATAAGTATGCAAAGCCACCATCTTTACCTGAATTATTTGTCTTTAGACTACAGACATGGCCCTTTGGGTTTAATGCTCCAGATTGGAATTTCATGCCAACGGATCTAAGGCCTCAAACCGACTGGAAGGATGACAAGCTGTCTGAAGATAAAAATATTTTTCTGGATAGTGTATATAATACTATCAGTCCGGAGAGCTGGATCGCTCTGATAACAACGAACCCGAAGAAGACGGATTATCAAAAATATGTGGAGATATACAAAGTCAAAGACGTAATTGAGACAACTCATTCTGGGTATATGCTCAACTCCAAGGTAAGCAGGTTGACTGTCGAAGGCGAAAATCTCAGTTATTTCCCGGTGCAAGAGACTTTCATAATGGCGCAGAGCGAACCATTAGTGCTGGCGGAGTCGCGAATCAAAAATCTGAATGCAGGGAAGAGATTGGTTTTAGACGGGTACTATCCGGATCTGGAAGCAGGTCGCAATTTGATCTTGACAGGAGAAACGGCTGATGGCTCTAACGATCCTGGAATTGAAGTAGCTCAGGTAGATCGGGTCGATAATGACAGTGAAAAAATGCAAACCTCTTTGGATCTAAAAGATGATCTAAAAAAGACATATAAGATTGAGACGGTGCGTATCTACGGCAATATTGGAAGAGCGACTCACGGCGAAAAAATAAAGAACGAAATTATGGGCGATGGCGATTCATCCAATATTTTCCAATCCTTTTCGCCAAACAAACCTCGGGTTACTTTTGTTCCGGATTCTGGAAAGCTTCATGGTTCTGCCAGCACCCTGAAGTTGAGAGTAGATGGAGTGGAGTGGCACGAGAAAAGGAATTTCTATGGCTGCGAGCCTAAGGAGCGAATCTACACCACCTCGATGGATGCCGAAGGCAAAATGACTGTACATTTTGGCGATGGCATAAATGGTGCCCGCCTTCCCACTGGTCGCAATAATATTGTAGCCAGCTATCGCCAGGGCCTGGGCCGAGAAGGCAATGTGAAGCCCAGAACACTCACTACCCTTCTCGACCGTCCTGTCGGCCTTAAAAGTGTAACCAATCCGGCTGATGCGGCAGGTGGCGACGATCCCGAATCTTTGAAGGATGCCAGACGCAATGCGCCCAATACAGTTCGCACTTTCGAGCGCATAGTGTCTCTCAGGGACTTTGAGGATGCAGCCAGGGAGTATCCTGGTGTAGCTAAAGCCAGAGCCAGCCGGAAGTGGGATGGAGAGAAACAGCTGGTTAATCTGATTGTAGCAGGGGATAATAAAAAGATCGATCCTGCTACAAAGAAGTCTCTTATGGAGTACTTGAATGCCCGTCGGGATTTAAACCGCGCTCTTAGAGTGGAGGATTACGATGAGGTGAAAATAAAGGTGGTGACAGAGATAATGGCAAAGGTCGATTATGATGAAGAAAAAGTGAGGATGAAGGCAATAGAATCCCTCAAGGATTACTTTTCTTTTCAGAATCAAGACCTCGGAAGGCCTGTTCACTTGAGCGATATATACTCCCTGCTCCAGAAGGTAGAGGGAGCGCAAGCAGTAAGGATTATTGAGCTCATGTTTAGGGATTATCTGACAGATCTGAAGCGTCGCGGTGTTAAGTTCCATAAAGAGGGTGACAAAGAGAATGCAGATCTGGTTCAGGATCATCTCTTCGTCTATCCCAAAGAGATAGCTGTTATCGATCTTGAACCAGATGATGTGGGAATTTGGAAGGAACGTCCATGAACCGAAAGAAGGCCATCGACCTGTACGAACTCTTGCCGGTCGCCTACCGGCTGAGAGATGAAAAGGAGGGCTATAAGCTGAAAGGCCTTCTTGATATAATCTCAGAGCAGGCGGATATAATAAAGAAGGACATAGACGGTCTCTGGGACGACTTCTTCATAGAGACCTGTCGTGAGTGGGTTATTCCTTATATTGCCGATCTGGTGGGCAACAATCCGCTCCATGAGGTAGGCGCTCGGCGCAGGGCTGATGTGGCGAAGACCATCTACTATCGCAGGAGAAAGGGCACGCTTCCCATGCTGGAGGAGATGGCCAGGGATGTGACGGGCTGGGGGGCACATATTGTTCCTTTCTTCGAACTCTTGGGCTGGACGCAGAACCTCAACCATCAGCGATACGAAATAGCACCAAATCCTGGGGACTCTGATCCTAGCGCTGTGGACCGGGTTGGAACCGTCAACTTACGCAATCTTGATGCCCTGGATCTCCTAGATAGTCCTTTAGATATCATTAGCCACTCTGTGGATGTTCGCAGTATCGGCCGCACGGAGGGATGGTATGGCATTCGCAAGATAGGATTCTTCTTCTGGAGGCTCAGAGACTATCCTGTAGGAATCGTCGGAGACCCTTCGGATGGGAAGCCTCATGATTTGATCAAAGCGCGCCAGTCTGAACCTCCTCACGCCTACGGTTATCACTTCAGCCCCCTGGGAAACACCGCTCCCATCTTCAACAAGCATGAGCCAGAGACTGATGAGGCCGGGCTGTCCAGGGAGATCAACCTGCCAGGGCCGATCCGGCCCATGGCCTTCGGCCCCAGAATTGACGACTATTATGAAGCCAATCACAGTCTATACATTGTTAAGGATGGAGAGGGCGTGCCTTCGACAGCTATTGTATCCCAGGACCTGAGCAACTGGGACAGGCCACCATCTATAACAGCGGACGGCAAAAAGGTCGCGGTCGATGTAAAGATGGGACGCATCACTTTTTCATGCGGCGACGAGCCGAAGGGGGATGTAGGGGTCTATTACAACTATGGCTTCAGTGCGGACCTGGGCGGCGGCCCCTATGAGCGCAGAGACTCTATTAATATTATCAACGACACTCTTTATGTTGACATTGAACCTGAGAAAATAAATGAGATTTTGGTCTCTAAATATGGACTGGGCAAATTCCAATTTAAGACTCTTCAAAAAGCATTAGAGGAATGGGAGAAAGCATCCAAGGATGATAAATGCAAATTCGTTATTACCATCTTAGATAATGCCACCTATGAAGAGAGTATATCTCTGAAATTGCCAGAGAAAAAATGGCTGGCCATCAGGGCGGATAATAGAAAACGGCCGCACCTTAAGCTTAAGAACGACGGCATTCTCAATATCGCCGCAGACTCTGGAGCGGAGCTGACGCTAAATGGATTATTGATAGAAGGAGCTATTCATGTCAAGGGCAGCCTGGAAAATTTGAATATCGTACACGGCACTCTGGTTCCAGGGCTAGGTCTACGTGAAGACGGGAAGCCGAAGAGCCCTAATGAGGCGAGCATAAGGGTCGAGGATGAATGCACCAATTTGCATCTGCTTATCGATCACAGCATTGTGGGATCGCTGGCCCTTCCCTCAGGAATGGTGGAGCTTACGGCGATAGATAGCATCATCGACGGAGGGATCACTGGAAATATCAACGCAGGCAGCGTTAAGCCACCTGTTGCACTGGTCTCTGGAATCCTTTCGCCCTGGCCGACGATTAGCTCAGATTCACCAGCAGTAAATGTAACTATTGGCAAGGAAGGGCCTTTTCTGGCCGAATTCAAGCATAGAATAGTGGCTGATATTGAAGAAGCTCGATCCCTCCTTCAGGCTGCCATCAGAGAGGCACACTCCAGTCCAGCTTTTAGAAAGACACGGGTAGATGCAGTTGATGTCAACCTAGTAATTATGCCTGGAGTCCCAAGCTTAGTTGCCATTGAGACCACAGAGACTGATAAGACGACTGCCGAGGAGCTGAAACTCGTCGATCTTCTGAATACCCCAGGGTCAAGCTTGGCATCGACTTCCATCGGTCAGTCCAAGCCTGCAACCGTCTCTGGCGGAAAAGATCAACCAGGCCCACAAGCAAGTCTTGAACGCGTTACGGTCTTTGGCAAGGTCCATGTTAAAGAGTTGAGGCTGGCTTGCGACGTGATATTTACAGATATTGTGCATTCCGAGAGGCAGCAGGCAGGATGCGTCCGTTTCAGCTATGTTCCGGAGAATTCAAAGACGCCCCGCCGATATCACTGCCAGCCTGACATGGCATTGGACGCGGCTAAAGAGATAAAAGGAGAACTTAAAGAGGATGAGATAAAGGCTGTCTATGCTCGAATGAGGCCTTCTTTCACCTCGGTTCGTTACGGCAATCCCGCTTATGCCCAGCTCAGCCAGAACTGCGCACAGGAGATCAGGACAGGAGCTGAGGATGGCTCGGAGATGGGGGCATTTGGCAGTCTGTTGCAACCCCAGAGGGAGGCCAATCTGCGCATCAGGCTGGAGGAGTATCTGCCCTTTGGTTTGGAAGCAGGAATCATTTACGTAACTTGATTTTGGAGGAAGAGTATGAAGGGAGACTTCACGAGGTTTACTTACAAATCCAAGAAACATTACACCAGAGTTCTCAGGCAGCAAGGAAGAGTCGATCTGGATGCCGATTGGAATGAGCAAGCTGAAATCGTCCAGAACCGAATTGAAAAGGAGTCTAAAGACCTCATCGGCTCTTCGGGCGTTCCAAAGAATGTAGATGGAACAGGGGGGGGCGGCTTTAAGATATCACCCAAAAAAGATGCAATAAAACCCGACAAGATCACTGATCTGGGAATATCTCCAGGCAGGATTTATGTAGATGGCATTCTCTGCGAGCTGGATGACGATCCAGCAAATCCTATTTCTTATTATAATCAGCCCGACTGTCCGAATCCGCGAAAGATTAAGCCACCAACAACAGGCAACCGCACTGATCTGGTGTATCTGGAGGTGTGGCAGCGCCATATCACCACAATAGAGGATCCAGAAATCCGAGAGGAGGCGCTGGGTGGACCGGATACCACTACCCGTGTAAGAACTGTATGGCAGGTGAAGATCCTGGAAGGTGCGGAAGTCAGTGATTGCCATAGTGATAGTAATAAATGGAATAATCTAATAAAACCCAGTGGCGGCCAACTTACTGTAAATGTGGTTCCTTCAAAAGATCCCAAGCGTCCATGTGAGATTGGGCAGTCTGGGGGCTACATTGGCATTGAAAACCGCCTTTACCGGGTGGAGATCCATGAGGGAGGAAAACAAGGCGGGGCCACATTCAAGTGGTCAAGAGATAACGGATCTGTTGCCTTTCCCATCTCTGAGTTTGATGCAAATGATTATTATAGATTTTCTCTGAAGCGCCTGGGAAGAGACCAGATACTTACTCTGCACAAGGGAGACTGGGTCGAAGTTCTGGATGATGTGGATGAGTTATCAGGCAAGCCAGGAATCATGGCGGAGGTCAAGGAGGATATTGATGATTCAACTCTGACTGTTATCTTGAGCAAGGACATTTCAAAATATGCAAGTAGAAAAACAGAATACTTAGAGAAGAATATTGATATTCACCCCAAGGTCCGCAGATGGGACCAGAAGAGCGATGCCATTTTCGTCACTGCCGCAGCCCCAATAGACCTGGAGCTGGAGGATGGAATAAGGATTCAATTCTCGGGTGGCAACTTCAAGACTGGTGATTACTGGGTCTTCGCAGCACGCACAACCACTGGCAAAGTGGATGATCTGGTGAAGGCGCCACCCATGGGCATAATTCACCACTATTGCAGGCTGGCTATGATAAATTGGAGCTTTGATCCACGATTGAAAAAGGCAATAGGGAAAACAATCGATTGTCGGCGCGTCTTTCCACCACTCACCGGAATGATAAGCATGTTTTATGTGGGAGGAGATGGCCAGGAGGCCATGCCTGGCTGCGAACTCCCAGAAGAGCTTCAGGTAGGAGTAGCAAATGGAGGACTGCCGGTGGCCAATGCCCCTGTCAAGTTTGAGCTGGAGGATAAGGGCAGCAGCGGTGATAGCATTAAATCGGATACGTTTACCGGGCCAGACGGCATAGCCAGGTGTACATGGACGTTGGGAACTTCAAAACCGGGACGATTAACTGCCACATTAAGGGATAAGAACAATAATCAGTTGGGTCTGCCCATATTCTTCAACGCCAACCTCAGCATAGCCTCTGATGTCTCCTTTGATCCAAAGGAGTGTCCAAGCATGTCCCGGGTAAAGACCGTCCAGGAGGCAATCACCAATCTATGCAGAGGAGAGCCTCGCATTCGCATCAACAGGATATCAATAGGTGTACCAGGTGAACGACCTTTGCTCAATGATGGTACGGTGTTTCCTGACGAACTACGTGAGGGCATAAAAATATTATTTTACCTAGACGATTCTAATGAGAAGCTAAATATGCAAACGCCAAGCCGAGCGCCATTCTTTTTAACGATAGATATGCCGTTTCCCATAAATAACGTCGACCGGGAATTATGGGGTAATAAACTAATTGGATTCCAGCAAATTGTCTTGAATAGTTCTATAGTGCCTATTGATAATGGCTTCATATGGAAACCAACGAATATAACGATTCCTTGGCTGAATAGGCTGCTAGATCTGATGCGTAAAGATGAGATTGGCGATTGCCTACTAGCCCGTCTGATTCTCAAAGGCAATTTTATTTGGTCAGAAAATCCGCCCAGGAGATACTACCTGGATGGAGAGGCCTTTGGAACGCCTGACCGCGAGACGTCCAATAATCTCATCCTGCCCAGTGGCGACGGCAAGCGCGGTGGTGACTTCGAGATGTGGTTCTGGATCATCCGGAAGGAATGAATAAGCATAGGGACATTATCGAGATGGGCATAGGAGTTGTCACTCAAATCCCCGGATGAAATTGGCAATATTGCACCTTAAGTGGGCATGGTATCCGCCTTCCAGAACGGCGAAGCGCCTCCCCTGGCAATTTTTCTCCGCTGCCTCTCGGATAGCTCTGCCAATTTGGAAGAAATCGTCATTTGAGAGAAGCTCGCCCCAATCCTCGATGTAAGTGTCGAAACCGGCTGAGACCCCAACTATGTCGAAATCGAATCCATGAAGGGCCGCCTCGACCTGTCTCAGATATCCTCCGGCATCCAGTGTCAGGTAATCGAAGTTTGCATCCACGGATCCCGGATTCGAGATCTTTACATCATTGTCTCCCCGAAAGATGCTCACTGTGCCGTCTCCATAGTGCAGGTCGATATCAATGATCAGCACTCGCTTCGCCCTCGGCCTTATCCTCTGCACGGCTATGGCCATGTTGTTGAAGTAGCACATTCCCCAGGCTCGGTTGGCCGCGGCATGGTGCCCCGGTGGGCGCACCAGCGCGAAGGCGGGCTCGCCCTGTACGGCCAGCTCGGCTGCGGCCATGGCTCCGCCAGCCGCAAGCGACGCCGCTTCAAAGTGACCGCTCCCTCTTACGCGATTGATATGCTCTCTGCCATGGACTATGCTGATTTGCAGCAGGCTGCAGGGCGACGGCTCTATGAACTGATAGCCAAGCTTTCGCAGCTCAACTGCCGGCAGTCGCACACGATCCGGATTTTCCACAGGGTTGGCCGGGTATCTTTGCTCATATTTTCTGTTGTATACTATTAACACACGGTTATTTGATCATCACAAGGACTATATGATATGTCCTCCAAGGCCTTTTTGAATGCCGAATTTCAATGTCCTTCTGGAAGGTGCCTGGCTGGTAAGAGATGTCAAGACCGAAGACGACGCCATCGGTGTGGCCATCTCGGAAGCCGGCAAGCGATTGAATCAGAGAAAGATGGACTTCGTTGAGGTCGAGATGGGCCAGTGGGACTGCCCGGAGTGCAGCGAGCCTTTGCCTGGCGTATTTCTCGTCGCCAGCACGGCCCTGGTGGCGCTGCTCTTTGAGATCAAGATATTTAATGCAGAAACTGAGGAGCATGCCGGGCGCATAGCCAAATCCTCTATTGGTAAAGCCCTGGGGGCCATACCTCTGAACGTGCTGGAGACGGCTCAGATCGATTAGCCATGCTTTTTACGAGTCTCCTCGGTCTTTTCTGGAAGTCAATCGCCCGAACTTTTTTTTGCAGTTTTTGATTTTGCGGCAGTTTCCTTGGCAGAGGCGCTCCCCAGTCCCAGCGACCTGGCCAGCTCCCGGAGATCTCTTTTGCCCGGCTTTCTTGTCTTGGCTCCCTTTGGCATTTGCAGCTCCTCATGGCTTGTCATATTCTGGGGAGATTTCTCAGTCTTCCACTGCGCGATCTTTTTTAAAATAATCTCCCGCCCCTCTTTTGCATCTACTAACGTCAATTCCCCTTTCACCCAATCTGGCAAAAATCCATTGACGCCGCCCAGGCTGTCATCCCCAAACCGGCGATCGCAGAACAAGAGCACCCCCCTTTCCGATTCAGCGCGAATGACCCGACCGGCGGCCTGCAATCCCCGGTTGACGGCCGGCAGGGTGTAGGCGATGAGCATTCCCTTGGCTCTGCCATACTTTCTGGTATAGTAGCCATTGATCTCTTTTTGAATCTCATCGTATGCAGCCAGGGGCAGGCCCACTACCGCCACACCATTCAGAGCCTCCCCCTTGTAATCAATTCCCTCGGCCAGCTTTCCCCCGCATACACCCGTCAAGACGCCTCCGCCCCGCCCGGCCAGGCGGAAGAACTCCTGCAAAATAGAGGGCACTTCATCCGAGCTGCGGGGCTCGACGCACAGCTTCTTTCCCACCTTTCGGCAGGAAGATAGGCATATCTCCCTGTAATTGTTCATCATGGGGTAGGAGGTAAAGAAGATGGCCACATTGCCGGGAACGCATTCTATTATCGATCTTATATGCCCGGATATCTCTTCCCTGTTGTCCGCATCTTCCCTGATCTCCAGTTGAGTAGTCGCCTTTTTTGCCGCCAAAAGCAAGCGGTTTTCTTTGGGAAAGGGATTGGGCAGACTGAGCTTTTGTGCCCTGCCCTCCTCGCCGAGACAGTACAGCTCATAAGCCTCCAGGGGCGAGAAGGTGCCGGAGAGCATAATAGTGGCATTGATGTTATCGGTGATGCGCCGGATATTGGCGGCAGGATCGATATTGTTGACCTCCAGGCGCGCAAATTTACGGCCGCCCGAACTGCTCACAACAATCTTTCTCTGATAGGATGAATCCTTTTCCGCGCTCTCCACATCCCTGAGGTAAAGCAGCACCATTGCCAAACTGGGCTGAATGTCGCCCTGTAGGTTCTCGCGATCGCCTTCCGCCAGATTCAGTTCGGCTACAGCCACGGCAACATCAGAGAAATTGGATAGCGCTTCATCAATATCATCGATACTATCGTAAAGGAAGGTGCGGAATAAATCTGCGTCCAAGAGAGCCTCTCCTTCTTGCATCCTCTCCTGCTTGCTCATCAAAAATCTCTTCAGCCTGGGAAGAAGAAGGCGTATAACTTTAATTCCCTCCCGTCTCCAGGAAGCCTTTTCTCGGGTCTCTTCCAGCCGGGCCTGGCCAAGTGTGCTCTCGAACCTCTCTACCTCTTTTTCCGCCAGATCTATCATGCGCATGGAAAGTTGGCGCGAGTTCATGGCCCGCACAGCATCGCCCAGGTTGTGCGCCTCATCGATGATCAGAGAAACCTTTTCTGATTCCATCTCCAGCCACGAAAAGATGATATCTTGAAAGTCGGGGGAAAAGAGGTGGGAATAGTTCATGATCACCATGTCGCAATTTTTAGCATAGAGGCTCATGATCTCGTAAGGACAGATTCCCTGGCAGGACTCCGAAAGTCGGGATGGAGGTGTGATTCTTTTCTTCAAGCCCTCCACTACATCCAGAGCACGACTTGAACGCCGGAAGTGAACGGTCCCGTTCAGCTCGAAGCCCTCTCTGCTTCTCAGGTAATAGGGACAGAAGGTCCGATAGCCGGGCTCCTCCTCGGGAATACTGTCGGAGGCAGGGTCATAGATGCTTCCACTGCTTTTGCCGATCCTTGAGGAGACATAATTTTTTGTCCACTCTCGAAGTCGGGAGCATCCGGCATAAACGCTCTCCCCGCGAAACTCATCTTCCAGGGGACAGGTCTTCTGCTTGCCTACCATATAGGCTATTTCCGGCCTGTGCCGGGTCTTCGACCAGATCTTGTTTACCTCGTCGATGTAGATATCTATCTGAGATACCGTTCGCACAGCAACTACGGTCTTCCCTGAAGCTGCAGCTAAAACCGCGCAAATGCAGCTCGTCTTTCCTGTGCCGGTGGGCGCGTCTATCATCAGCACACCATGATCGCCTTTGCCCACCACATCATAGACCGCGTCCAACATCCTATCCTGGTAGGGCCGGAGGGACTCATAAGGGAAATAGTCCAGGTACACAAAAAAAGGATGAAACTTAGGAAGAGATAAATGCTATCCACAGGGCGAAATTGAAAAGCGAAATAGAAAAGTTAAAATTGTATTGGGGACTTGATTAATCAAGGCAGCACGAAAGGTGGGGATTATGAAGAGGATCATAGTAATTTTATTTATGGTTGTGGCAGCGGCAGCTCTACTGCAAGCGGCATCCAGCAAATCAGATTCCCCGAGTATCCTCGGGCTGGACGGATCCGTTTTCTTTACACCCGGAACAGACGCCAAAAAGGTGGAGGATAAAATGGCTGAGGCTTTGGTCAGGCTTGATTCCTGGACGCAGGAGAGGGCAGAAAAGAAGAGTGAGCCGCTTACTACCAAGCCCAATGAAGACAATGTGTCTAATAGCCCACCTGGCAATTTCACCCTCAATAATTCAACTACAGTTAATTCAACTATCAGCATCAACAGCTCATTAAGCAATTCATCAAATGTTGGATCCAGCACCAAGGGCAGTTTCAACGGCTACTACGGCATGACCGCCTCCCGGCATGAGATGGGCAAAAGCGGCATAGATTCCCGCATGTTTTTGAGCGGGAACTTCGAGATGGACAAGACTGTCAAATTCCAGGACCAGGGCGTCGATTAAGTCGCGGGGCCGAGAATGAAATGCAGTAGCTTTCCCAAACGGATAAGATCGATCGCCTTTTTATTCATTGCTTGTATTTTTATTTTCCCTGTCCTGCCGGGCTACTTTTCGGCTATGGCAGCCGATCCTCAGGAGGAGTGGAATTCGACCTTTGGGGGGCAGTACGGAGATGGGGCCTGGTGTTTGCAGGAGACTGAGAACGGCGGCAATATCCTGGTGGGATATTCTGCATCCAGGGGAGAGGGAAGCGACCTGTTCCTGATCAGAACCGATGTAATGGGAAAATGCATCTGGAGCCGGATTTTAGGAGGATCGGGAGAGGATGTGGGATACTTTGTGCAAGAGACGAGAGATGGCGGCTTTATTGTCACGGGAAGCACAAAATCCTTTGCCATGGGAGAGGAGCTTTTATGGCTTGTTAAGATGGACGGCAATGGGAGCCTCAGTTGGGATAAAACCTTTGGCGGATTTGTATCTTCTTCCGGGGATGGCGGGTGGTCTGTGGATGAAACCGATGAAGGAGGATACATCACTGCCGGATACACCCAATCGCTGGGAAGCGGAAGAAAGGATCTCTGGCTGCTGAAGACCGATGGACAGGGCAACAAGATCTGGGATAAAACCTTTGGCGGGCGGGAGGATGATGTGGGCATGTCCGTCTTGCAGAGCCGGGATTGCGGGTATATTGTGACAGGGCGGACGGCATCCTTCGGCAAAGATGGAGACGACATCTGGCTCCTTAAAACCGATTCCTTGGGAGATGAGCTTTGGAACAGAACCTTTGGCGGTAAACAGGATGATGCCGGCTTTCAGGTTGTAGAGCTTGCCGATGGCTATGTAGTGGTAGGCAGGACGGAATCGGGCTCGGATAAGAAGAGGATCATTCTTATTAAAGTGGATCTTGATGGCCAAAAGCTGTGGGAGAGGACTTACCAGGGTGGCTCGGCCTCTTCCCTGCAATCGACGAACGATGGCGGTTTTGTTATTGCAGGAAGAATAGACAATAAAAAAACTGGAAGAGATGCGCTTATCATTAAGACCGATTCTTCAGGCCGCGAGGAGTGGTCTATGACATTAGGAGGCAGCGCGGACGATATCGGCACCTTCGTAATTCAGAGCAGAGATGGCTCCTATACCCTGGCAGGCATAACCAGCTCCTATGGGCAGGGAAGGGAGGACGCCTGGCTGGTCAAGATTCGAACGGAACCGTTGAGCGAAGAAAATGAGATAAAATTTTTAAAAGATGAGATGCATAGAGCTACTGATGAAAACTCTCGTCAGGATCTCTGAAATAGGCCTCTATCTGCGCTGCCCCCGGCTGATTTACTTTGAAAACATGGGAAAGATGCCCCAAAAGATCGATGCCAGGCAGATCCTCTTGCGCAGCCTCATGCTCTCTTTTTCCCAAAAAAAAGATCTGGAAGGCCAACTCAAAGAGATCCTGGCCAGGCTGGAAGATGAGCTGCCTTTGGTTTATGAGATCGAGCCGCATGAGATGGAACCGGCCTGCCGGGAGCTGGAAGGAGAGATTGCCGGTATTGCCCAGGGCCTGGCCGGGCACCTGGACCTTCTGCTTCCCTGCCTGGCAGAGGTTGACCTCTATTCTGATAGGTTAGGCCTTTCGGGCCGGCTGGACCGTCTGGCACCGGGCAGCACTCCTTCTCTCATCCGCACTGGCAAAGCCCCAGAGGACGGCATCTGGAAAAGAGACAGGCTCATGCTGGCGGGCTATGCTTTGCTTTTAGGCGAGAAGAACAGGACTCATATAAATCAAGGACTGGTGGAGTATCCGCGCTTTGGCCTGGTACGAGCCGCTGAGATCCATAGCGTGGATAGAGCGCGAGTGCTGCGCATTCGAGACAGAATAAGGCTGATAAAAGAGGGGCAGCTTCCCGACCGGCCCGAGGACGCACCCTGCCCGGCCTGTTGGGCTGCGGATATCTGCGAGACGAGGCACAGCCTGGCATCAAGATTCTTTTAGGCATATTCTATTATGCTTCGAAGCTGATGGCAGAGGGGGCTGGTCTTGGCTCGCCTGCTGATTGAGGGGACAATAAATGGCAACCATCGAGGAACAGATCAAAGCAAGATTTCCTCTCAGGAACCACTACTTTCATCATAAGTTCCTCAACTGTCCATAAATGATCGGTTAATCCTGCAGCCATAGCAGGAGGTCTTTGGTGCCAACGTCGCTGTCCGTCATTAACCTCAACTCGTAATGATTTAACAGGTCGCATCAAGTTGTAAACGCTATCTTCCCAAGCGCAAGATGCTTCGAGCATCTCTTCCTCTTTAGAAAATGATAGAGTCTTTCGAACCATCCGACCATTCATCTGCCGAGAAGTCAGATTTGTTCTTTCAACGTAAGCTGTATTAAGACCCATCAGATCACGAACCTCTTTCGGATTGCCATAGACCACATTATAAGTGATGCCAGTCAGCCGCCCGCCCGATCGATGTTTGGTCACCTGGATGCACTTCCACTCCGGATGTGGCTGTTTTCGAGTCGGGGGTCGTCCTCTTCCTGAGTACTCCGGCAGCGTTCCCCAAGTCTCAAGCATCGCTTCTGGGTAACTGTCATTGCCATCACTTGCTATTGCAGGCGGTCTTTCAGGATTGCCGCGTTCTTTGATCTGAGACATCATGGCCAGGGCAACCTCGCCTTCATTCTTTCCGATGGCTCTGCCTACCCTTAATCTCGTATCTGCATCAATAGCTGTGCCTCGCCAGAAAGTACCTCGATCGGCCTCTTCAGGACGCCCCCCTTTTCACCTTTATGGCCTACGTAAGACCACATGGCATCGAGTTGAACTCGAACTGAATTGTATTTGGCCTGCATAATTTTTTCTACTTCTTCGGCATGGTTGGCCGCTTCGCGAAGCCAATCAATAACGGTCTCCTCCTTAATTCCTTTAGTTCTATGAATAGAAGCCAAACTGTTCCTTTCTGCAAGCAGCGCTAAACAATCCACAATGGTATCAGGACTATGGTGGCGACCGCAGAATATTGTTCCCCTATTGACTACAGAAACATGCCCGCATGTCTTGCATTTCAAGCGCGGCGTGCCTTTAGCAGTTCTGCCGTACTTGACCAAATTTCCATGATTCACGCGGCCATAGTCAGGACAATCTCTCTTCCAACAAAATGAACCTGGTGAAACCAACTGATTCTCTTTCATTGCCTTCCCCGACTATGTTATTCGAAGAAGAGATATATAAACTTAATTTAGGTAGACCACCGGAAAGCGCTGGGAATGAAATTGTTGAGAGGAAAATCGCCTCAAATAATTCCCGCCGGGAAGAAAGCTTCGGAAAAAGCATTTATACTTGTTTCTGCGTAAGGGTTCTGGTTTGTTCCTTATCATTTGGAGGATTGAAGGATTTGACAACTGTTTACGACGTACCTCCCCATGACTTAATAGCTGCCGTGGCCCAGGAGCTAAAGGCGGCGGGCAAGGTTCAGCCCCCCGAATGGGCTGAGTTTGCCAAGACTGGGGTAAATAGGGAGATGGCCCCCACAAATCCCGACTGGTGGTTTGTGCGGTGCGCATCAGTGCTACGCAGAATATATATCGACGGCCCGGTGGGCGTTTCCCGCCTTAGAAGCTTCTACGGCGGAAAACACCGCAAGGGCGTAGCTACAGGATTCTTTGCCAAGGGCAGCGGCTCAGTGGCAAGAGAGTCCCTCCAGCAACTGGAGAAGGCCGGCTACGTGAAGAAGCTAAAGAAGGGACGCCAAATGACCCCCGCGGGTCAGGCATACCTTGATGGGGTAGCCCATAAGATCAGAAGCAAGATGCAAGGCTCGGCGGCACCAGCAGCACAACCTGCTGCCGATTCGGCATAAAGCGAGGCGAGGACTGAAAAAGTATGGCTGATGATGAGCTTGCAGATTTAAGACGAAAGAGGATGGATCAGATCCAAAAACAGCAGATGGATTCGCAGATGGCCTCGGCCCAGCAAGAGCAGGCCCAGCAAGAGATGGAGGCCAAGAAGGCAAACTTGATGCGGACCATCCTCACCCCCGAAGCCCGGGAGCGGCTCAATGCGATACGCATGACCAAGCCTGAGTTCGTCTCTCAGATTGAAGGCCAGCTCATCATGCTCGCTCAGAGCGGCAGGCTGAGGGGCGCAATCACAGACGAGCAGCTCAAGGCGATCCTCAAGCAGGCCCAGCCCACGAAGAGAGATATCACCATAACCAGGAGATAAAGCGGCCGTATTATGAAGGTTGTAGTCTTATTTTCCGGCGGAAAAGATAGCAGCCTGGCGGTTCTTCTTCTCGAACCGTTCTTTGACGAGATAGAGCTTGTCACCTTCAGCTTCGGCCACGACGATGCCTGGACGAGAGCGGCTGATGCCGCCCGAGAGCTGGACCACCTTCATAGGAGGGTGGTCTTTGAAGATGGCGTCCTGGAAAAGGCCCTGGAGATACTGCTTTGCACGGGCTATCCCAATGATGCTCTCAATTATGTTCATCCTATTGCAGTAGAAACTGTAGCGAAAGAGTGCGAATTTGTAGCGGACGGGACAAGGCGGGATGATCGCGCACCCAAAATGGGCTTTAGCGCTATCCGAAGCCTGGAAGACCGGTTGCACATGCAATACTTAAGACCCCTGGCGGGCCTGGGTCAAAAGACCATCCGGGCCATGGCTTCGCGCTATTTGGACTTTGAGGAAGAGCTATCCGAGAGGTATCCCGCCTCGGACTTCGAGGTGGGCCTGAGATATGCGCTAAAAGAGAGGTACGGCCAGGCTAAGGTCGATGGGATCTTCCCCACCAATCATACGCACACCAGAGTTATCCGGAGGAAGAGATTTGTCCAAGAAATTAAAGGGCAAGAAGATCAGGCTTGCCAAGGCGTTCAATCAGAATCGTAGGGTACCCTCCTGGGTCATTGTCAAGACCATGAGGCAGGTAGTTACTCATCCCAAGAGACGACATTGGAGAAGAAGCAGCTTAGAGAGATAGACATGGCGGACACAGAAAGAGTTTACACCATACCCCTGGGTATAGTCAAATGCGCTCCCATTTACAGAAGGTCCAACCGGGCCATAACCGAGATTAGAACCTACCTCGCCCGGCATATGAAGGTGGCAAAGAATAATATAAAGATCGACCCCGGCCTGAGCGAAGTCATCTGGGCCAGAGGCGATATGAAGCCTCCCCGGCGCGTAAGGGTGCGCGCTGTCAAGTTCGAAGACGGCGGGGTTGAGGCGGAGTTTGCTGGTGACAGATAAGCGATTGAAGATAGCAGGAAGCAGCCTTCTCGGAGTATTTGCCAGATGCACGGAGAAGGTTGTACTCGTGCCGCTGGAAGTTGGCGAAGCGGACCAGCTGATTCTAGAGGCCGGGCTGAAAGTGCCGATCGTGCAGGTGCTGGCCGGAGTAGGCTCCGTCCTGGGGTCTCTGGTTGCCGCCAACAGCAATGGCTTCGTGGTTACCCATCATGCCGGAAATGAAGAGCTCGATATTCTTCGCGAACACGGCCGGGTCGCAAGACTGCCGGCCAGGATCAATGCCGCGGGCAATGTGATTTTGGTCAACGACAGCGCTGCCCTGGTCCATCCGGGGCTGTCTATCAAGGCCTGCGAGACGGTAGAGCAGACTTTAGGCGTGAAGGTGGAGAAAGGCACCATCGGTGGCCTGAAGACCGTGGGAATGGCGGGCGTGGCAACCAATCGGGGTCTCCTCGTGCACCCGCGCATCTCCGTGGAGGAGATAGCCGTCTTAGAGGGGCTCTTCGAGCTGCCTTTGGACGTGGGCACAGTGAACCTCGGCTCGCCGCTGGTGGGCTCAGGAGTGCTGGCCAACAGCCATGGTTACTTCGCCGGAATTGGGACCTCTGGCCCAGAACTGGGGCGCATCGAGGACGCACTGGGTTTCCTGGTTTAATATTGTTTAATATAGTAGGGGTGGAATAGTGAGCAATTTCGAGATCAAAGGAAAGTACAAGGGAGGACTTGTCGGCAAGACCTGGCTGCCCTTTTGCAAGGTTGTAGAGAGCCAGAACGAGAAAAATGCCGTAAATAAAGTCTATTCCCTCATGGGAAGCGAACACGGCCTGAAGAGGAACCTCATCAAGATAGACGAGGTGTTGGCTGTTGAGTAGCGCTCCTGGAGGCGAGGAAGAGGTCAGAAGGCTCCTGGCCGCATATCAGCAGTATCAGGCCCAGGCGGACGGCATCATGCAGCAGCTCAGTCTGACACAGATCACGGCTGAGGGCCTGGAGAGGGCACTGGTTGCCGTAGAGGCCCTGGACACGGCACAGGTCGGACAGGAGATTCTCGTTCCCATCGGATCTGGATCTTTCATTCACGGAAGCCTCGCCTCTAAGGAGATAGTAGTTTTGAATGTGGGCGCGGGCGTGAGCATTGAAAAGACCGCAGCCGAGGCTAAGGATATTCTGAAGGTTAGGAAAGCGGAAGTTCTTGAGGGATCTAAAAAGCTTAATGTTGTTCTTGCCAAGATCGATCAAGAGATGCAGAAGATCCAGGCCATAATGCAGCAATTTGAAGCGAGCGCAGCGCAGCATCAGCATGGCCCAGGGAGCGAAGGGGTTGTTTAGTCGCTTCAAAGAGAAGCTCTCCGGCTTCAAAGAGGCTCTGTCCTCCAAAATTGCCGAGAAGGTCTCCTTAGCCGAGAAGAAAGGTGAAACGCCCGCGGAGAGTGGAAAGGGCCTGGAAGCCGATTGCAAAGCAATCAGCGCTTCTCTATCCGGTGCTTCCCCCGTAAATCCTCCCCATGGTGTTGCCGACAACAAGCCTAAGAGCCGATTCACCTTCCTGGAAAAGGCCCAGAGCCTGATATTTGAGCAGGAAGTAATCCTGGAAGAAAAGGATCTTGAAGAGCCCATGTGGGCCCTGGAGATGGCCCTTATGGAAAGCGACGTGGCCCTGCCCGTGGCGGAAGAGATCATCAGAGAGGTTAAGGGCGATCTGGTGGGAAAGAAGAGAAAAATCGGCGCGGACACAGGCGCCATCGCCGAGCAGTCGCTGCGAAATGCTCTTTTAACGATTCTTTCCAGGAATTATCTGGACTTTGACGAATACATCAAGAGCAAAGAAAAGCCCGTCAAGATTCTTTTCGTAGGTGTGAACGGCACGGGAAAGACGACCAGCATCGCCAAGGTGGCCAGGTATCTGATGAACCAGAGCTACTCTGTGGTCCTGGCCGCAGGCGATACCTTCCGAGCCGGTGCCATTGAGCAACTGGAGGTGCACGGCAACAACCTGGGCCTGAAAGTCGTCAAGCACAAGACGGGCGGCGATCCGGCGGCTGTGATCTTTGACGCCATCGAATATGCCAGGGCGCACAACAAGGATGTGGTGCTGGCGGATACGGCGGGAAGGCTTCACACCAATATCAATCTCATGGACCAGATGAGAAAGATCGTACGCGTGACCAAGCCCGATCTGCTCATCTTCGTAGATGAAGCAATAGCCGGCAATGATGCCGTGGAGCGGGCGCGCCTCTTCAATGAGTCGGTGCCCATCGACGGCACCATTCTTACAAAGACGGATGCCGACGCCAAGGGCGGCTCTGCGATCTCCATCGCCTACATCACCGGCAAGCCCGTGCTCTTTATGGGCATAGGCCAGACCTATCCCGATCTGGTGAAGTTCGAGCCAGAGTGGCTGGTGGACAGGCTGATGGGAGAGGCGGAAGCGTAACTTTTTTGGCGCGAGATTTTTCCCTGTCGGACGGGTAATGGAATTGGTTACATAGTCTCAATTGCTATGAGAAATCCAATGGCTCTTTCCGCCAGAGTGTATCTATGCACCAGTGCCTTGAACCTCTTGCCGTGGTTGGGCTCAAGAAGGTGGGCAAGCTCGTGCACAATCACATAATCTTCAACCCACTGAGGAAGACTGGCCAGCTTGCTGCTGATGCGAATGGTCCGGGCGGTACAGTTGCAGGACCCGCGCCTGCGCTCCTGATTTCCGGAGTACTGGATGCTGTTCCAGGTCAGAAACCCTTGAAAGTATCTGCTGTTTAGAAGGCTGGCCCTTTCATGCAGATGGGCGTCATCCTTTGGGTAGACCCGCTTCTCCAGTCGAGTGCGCAGTTTTTCTATGTGACCCTGCAAAACGGCGTCTGAGATAGAGGCGGGTGCCAGAACCTCCATCTTTCCCCCCACCATTCTGGCCTGGATGGTCTTCCTGCGTCGCGCCGATCTCTTAATCAGAACCTCCATAACCAAAAATCCCCCTGGTACACCAATGGTTCATCGGCGGGCTATTAATAACTTTCTTTTTTAAGTTTGTTCTGGTTCAAGAGCAGGGCAGCCAGTCCACGCTTATCTCCCCAGGACGGCTGCCGGACCACAGTTGTATGAACTTCTCAATGGAGAATACTCCGGTCAGATCCTCCACGCTGCGGCCCAAGAGCTGATGACGGCCTTTGCTGGAGACACTCGGATCGAAAGATTGCCAGGCAATGTGGGCCTTGCCTATGACATTAGAGTAGATGCTGGCCTCAAGCCCGCCTGCCGGGCTACCGGCCCCGTTTGCCGGGCTGCCGGCATCTGGCCCATTCCCATCAGATGCAGCAGATCCCGTCCCATAAGCTCTGCTATTGACCTCTGTATTTCGCTCCAGGTGCTCGATGTCAGTGTAAGATTCGGTCAATGATGCGCCGGTATCATAATTTTTAACAGTGAGGATATCCTTTTGGCCGGCGTTGTTCATGGCCCCGGCATAGTCCAGGGGCATCCCTTGCACCCCGGAAATCAGAATCATTGCCATGATCATCAGACGGATCACTTATCCATCACCTCAGATCGATGATTGTCGAACATTTATTTTAAGCTATTGCCTGATTTCATGAAATAATAGAGGTAGCCAAAAAATATAATTTTGCCGGCTTACAACATATCCTGCGTGCTCTGGCTTGGGTCGGCCTGAGGGTTCTGATCTATGTCTTGCAGGGTTAACTCTCGGTTCTGCCGGGCAGGTTCATAAGAGGAGTCAATGGTGAGAGCATTGTTGAAACAGGTCAAAGCATCCTGATATCTTCCCATTTCCCGCAGGACGACTCCTTTATTATTCCAGCCGGTAGGATCTTGGGGCTTTATTTGGGTGGCTTTTTCAAAGCATTCCAGGGAGCTGTAAAGGTTGCCTTCATTGCCCAGGGCCATGCCTTTTCCTATCCAGGCATCGAAATATGAGGCATTTGCCTGCAGGATCTGGTCGAAGATGGCAATGGCCTCACTGTTTTTATTTAATCCCTGGGAGAGGGCAATGGCTTTCAGGTTCATAGACTCGGGATTGGCGGAGTTGATGGCAAGAGATTTCTCAAAACAAGAGATGGCGTCCTCATAGCGGCTCAGCATGCTCAGAACTTTTCCCTTAAAATTCCACATGACGGTGCTGTTCGGCACCAGCTCCAGGGCTTTATCATAGCTTGCAGCCGCTTTTTCATAGTCACCCGAGATGTAGTACCCATTTGCCTGATCGTACCAGAACTGCGCCGATTCTCCCATCGCCGGCAGAACGAATATCGCCGCCAGCACCGTGATAATGGTAATTGCAAGTTTCATTAAGAGCCTTTCTTTCACGAAGGGGTAAATATCTCTACCCCTTGGGCTTTGCGACCATATACGATTAATCCATGAACTTGTTCCGCCTCTTCGCCTCATCGACCTTTCGCCGGACCAAGTCCTCCGCGCCGTCCTCAGTCTCAATGCCGTGTTCTCTCTTCTTCAGGAGATCCTTGAGGTCCAGAAGCGTTCTAATTATACTTGCAGCTTCATCGTGAATCTCTATTGCCTGTTTTGCTCTACTCTGCCCTGCCCGGCATGAATTTCAGGAGGCAGATCCTTTTCCGTCTGATGGAGCTTTTCCATCTCGCTCAATAGACCATTGCCATCGATCTGCAGCTCCTCCGGTTCTTTCACACCTACCCATACCAAAAAATGATGAAGACTGGCCAGCAGCTTTTTCCGTTCCGCTTCTGTCATTCTCATTTTCCTGCACCCTAATAAATTCCTCGTCGGACCACCGGTCGGTCTTCACCAGGTCTGCGCTAAGCCGGCAAAGGTTGGGATCATTATCTGACAGATATCTTTACCTACATAAATCACCTCTGAGAAAATGGTGATAATATGTTTCCAGGACTAGGAGGATTAGGCGGAAGGGGCGGCATGAGCCCCAAGAAGATGAAAGGCATGCTAAAGAACATGGGCATTGATATCGATGAGCTTGAGAACGTCTCCGAGGTCATCATTCGCATGCCCGACAAGGAGATTGTCATAACCAATCCCTCTGTCGCGATCATGGATTCCCACGGCACACGAAGCTACCAGATATCAGGGGATGCTGCTGAGCGCGCCGCATCCAGCGCGGGCCAGGAGACGGCAGAAGAGCCCCCCATTGAGATCCCGGACTCGGACGTGCAACTGGTAGCATCTCAAACGGGCGCGAATTTGCCGGAGGTGAAAGCTGCCCTGCAGGAGGCTAAAGGAGACCTGGCGGCAGCTATAATGAAGCTGGCTTCAAAATAGGTATGCTTGACACTCTTCGCGACCCCGTTCATGGGGCAATCCGGATAGATGAGCTGGAGGGGCATCTTATCCTGTCCCGGCCGATGCAGCGGCTGAAGGGAATTAAGCAACTGGGTCTGGTGGAGACGGTCTATCCCGGAGCCAGCCATAGCAGGTTTGAGCATTCTCTGGGAACCATGTACATGGCCGGACGGATGGCCGAGCACTTAGGCCTCTCTCTGGAAGAGGTGCGAAAAGTGCGCCTCGCCGGGCTTTTGCACGATCTGGGGCACTCGGCCCTCTCCCATGCCGTGGAAGGCGTTCTCAGCCGAAACCCGGACATACAGCCCACTCTGGCAGGCAGGCGTGTTTCCAGACATGAGGAGTTCACCCGCCAGATCATAGCGGCTCATCCCTTCGGAGAGGAGGCCTTGCAGGTTGCCAAGAGAGATTTTGGCGATGCCGACGAATTATTTCGAGAGGTCGCGGACATAGCTTCAGGGGCAAGGGCTCCGCTGGGCCAGATCATCGTGGGCGATCTGGATGCAGACAGAATTGACTTTCTTCTGCGCGATTCGCACCACTCGGGCGTCTCCCTGGGCCTCGTGGATACCGATCAGATCCTGCAGGCCCTCACCATTAGCAATGATCGCATTGTGCTGGCGGGGCAGGGCGACTATCGGGCCGAGATGTCCCAGACCGCGGCCGAGTCGATGCTCATTGCAAGGGCCCATCACTATAATGCACTCATCTACCATCCAGCCGTTCAATCCATCCGGGCCATGCTGCTGGCCGCATTGGAGCGCGCCCTGAGCCGGATGGATGCAAATGAGGCCGAAAGCAGCATTGTTCTATTCTTCCGGGAGTATACGGACCCCGATCTTCTGGATTTCATCCGGCAGAAGGGGGACAGCACCTCCCGAGATCTTCTGGCGCGCATAAAATATGGAAGAGTTTTTCCCCTGGCGGCCAGGTTTGACCACAGGTCTCTGTCGCCGGATATCAGAATGGCTCTCTCCACGGTTTCCCGCCACGGGCGCATGAGAAAGCTCTTCGAGGACGCCCTCGGCAAAAAATACGGGGCATTGGTGGATGTTACCGTGGGCAGCGGAGTGCCTCGATCCATGAGAACAGAGGCCAATGGATTTTTTTATGACGAATCGGCCTTAGCGGCGGGCCTGGTCAAGTCTTTAACCCGCCAGATCGCTATCTCCTTCTTCTCGGACGATAGGCCAAAGATATCACTGGAGGAGGTGAGGAGCCAGGCGCTGCGGCTGCTATCCTTTATTCGCTCCGAGAGTTACCTTCCCATCGACGGGCTACTGCTGCTATTTTATTCCCTGCATCAAATGCTTTCCGAGACTTACGGCCAGAAGATCCTCGTTCCCAGGATCAGAAACATAACCTGGCTCTACCGCACCGTGGCCAGGATAAAGGATCTGGGCCCGCCTGGCCTATGCGGCCTTTTTGACTATTCTTTTCACTCCGACTATGGCTTTCCCTACAGCGAGCGGCTCTTCGAAGACATTCAGATTTTGGTCGCCAACGGCATGATCTATCAGGACGAGCGACACTATGAGCTGAATGGACAGTGGCTGCAGCGATACGAATACATGCTCACTGCTGACGGCATAAAGTACGCCGAAAAGGTGGCCGGCTCTTACAGCAAAGAAGCGGAGGGCCTTGCCAATCATCTCCGGTTGGAGAAGCATACCATTCCTTATGATGTAGTGAGCCTTTATCTCAAGAGGTACACGGGCAAAAAAGCGTAAGATTCGTCTGACAGGCAGCCCAGACGAGCGCCTGCCATCCGATTCTAATTCATCTGGTGCAGCTTATAGGGAGACTGCGGGTATGTTTGGACGGCTGTGGTAGGAGTCCATACATCATTCAAAAACTCATAGATGCTCTCGCCTGTCCAGGCTACCGTCTTATCCTTTCCGGCTGCGCTGGCAGTGTAAACTGGAGATGCGGGTGCAGATGAGGTGTAATTACCATTCAGGAAATCATAAATGGCATAGTTAGAGCTATCCAGGGTCGTGTTGTTGCGGGTCATGTTCCTCTGCACCCCAGTGGCCTGGCTTGCCAGCGGAGCTACAAAGGGAGTCGGCGCCCAGCTATCATTGAGGAAAGCGGCCATAGAAGGTGTGGTCAACAGGGCGGAATCAGCCGGTTCCGGCATAGCGGCAAGGTCATCCTTTAAAACTGTCGATGGCTGCTGGGCCATAATAACAGGCAATAGCCCACCCAGAGCTACCAGAGCAAATAGCACAAGTATGATATGTCTCATGAGGTTTGTATTATCCCTCAGGTATCCATAAAGCTTTCCGTCGGTACAGGCCTTTTCCGGGCAATGGATAATTGGCAATGGATTTCATTCTCGCAGGACCTTCAGCTCGGATGTGGTCGCATGCGGGTGCTGTGCCAGATATGCGGCCACATGGGGGCGGTGCACCAGTTGGCAGTTGATGCAGCTCCAAAACCTCTTTCCCTTTTTAGTTCTCACATACTTGCCAAGCTCTTCATCCTTGCATGGGTATAAGGGGCAGAAGCAGTGCGTGCAGTCCTGATCAGGGAAGTGGTGGCAGGGATAATACTGGCAATTATCTTTGCCTGTAGCCTGCACCGGCTGGTCGGCTATCTCCCGGATCAAGCACGGATCATCGGTTACCAGTCCATCGGCCCCTAGCCGGAGGAGCCAGCTCGCCTCTTCTTTGCTATTGACGGTCCAGGGGTAGACCGTTATCCCCTGCTGATGGGCTTCTTTGAAGAGCCTGGCATTGACTCGCTTCGGAAAAATAGCTGCTGCTTTTGCCCAAAGGGCCAGTTGCACAGGATTTATGGGCAGCGATGAGATGATGATGCCCGTCTTCAGTGGGGAGATGTCCGATAATTCGCGCAGGCTGCTATGGTAAAAGGAGGTCACAATGCATTTTTTGCCCGAGAGAGCCTCGGCCATCAATCCTTCCAGGCCCTCTTCCTTCATCTCCACCACCAGGCCCAGGCCAAGCACGCCTGCCAGAGATACGGCCTCTTTTAGCGCTGGAATCCGCTGGCTTTCCATGCACCGATCGTCGCTGCCTCTTATCTTCAGGTCTTTTAGCTCCCCCAGGCTGAGATCTTCAACCAATCCTTTGCCATTGGTGGTTCTGTCCACCCTTTCATCATGCATCAAGACCAGTTCGCCGTCGCGAGAGAGCCTTACATCCAACTCCACATAGTCGGCTTTGCACAAAGCGGCTGCCCTGATGCCCGCCAGGGTGTTCTCGGCTGCCAGGGCCGCGGCAGCCCGGTGACCTATGACTAAAGCCATTAACCTGAAAACGACTGGAAAATATATCACTTTTTGCATTAAGCCGGCAAAGGATTATACTTCCAGAAGGACAGAGGGCACTTTCTAGAAATCAAGTGATTTTCAACTTTTCTAATGACCATGATCGCACACATCTTCCTATTGCCACCAAAGTTTGGTATAATTTTGTCTCACATACTAAAATTGTTGTGTCTACATCATAGTATTCTCTAAATA
>JAPKYC010000066.1 GCA_026394505.1 Methanothrix sp. | reverse complement strand
ACATCGTTCTGATCCCCTGTGAAACAGCCCGTTTCTCTCTTGAGGGGTTTTCCGATCTCCTGGATGCAATCAACATCGTGAAGAGGAGCAATCAGACCACGAGTGAGTGTATCCTGCGCATTCTTTTCTGTAAGTTTGATTCTCGTAAGGCGATCAGCAACCAATGGGTGATGAAGCAACTTGAGCCCTATCGCTCCATGCTATTCATGACACATATCAGGCAATGCGAGGCTCTGAACCAGGCCCATATGGCTAAAGAACCCATCTTTACGTTTAAACCTAATAGCCACGGAGCGGAAGACTACACCAAATTATCGAAGGAGTTTCTGCAACAATGCTCTCAATTAAAGATAAATTAGCAGGCAAGGATACAAAACTAGCCGAAAGTATGGGAAGGCTTGATAATCATCCCATCATCCAGGATGATTATCATGAGGGGTCATTTTTCAATATCAATGTTTCTATAATCTGCACTGATCCCGACCAGCCCAGGAAACACTTCGATCCGGCATCCCTTTCCGAGTTGTGTGAATCCATAAAACAGAAAGGGGTTTTGCAGCCGGTCCTCATTCGAAAGGATGCAGACGGTAAAATCTGGATTGTCGCTGGGGAACGGCGGTATCGGGCGGCAAGGATGGCAGGGCTTGAACGAATACCCGCGATTTTAACGAAGGGCATCCCTCATGAAATTGCCTTGATCGAGAATCTGCAACGGGAAGATCTGGTGCCCATTGAAGAGGCCGAGGCATTGGAACGTCTCGCTGTCGATTATCGATACACACATGAGGATTTATCGCAAGCCATTGGAAAGGCTCGATCCACCATCACGGAGATCCTCAGCCTGAACAAACTCCCGGAAAGCATAAAATCGGAATGCCGCTCAGCAAATGAATACCCTCGTCGCCTTCTGGTTGAGATTGCAAAATGCGAAACTGAGGACGAGATGGTCCTTCTTTTTGAGAGGGCCAAGAAGGAACGATTCAAAAGCGATCATATCCGATCCTTACGGAAGGGTCGGTCCGATAGTCTTAAAGAAAGTCTCGCAATGACCATTACAAACAGAGCCCGGCAACTTTCCGTATCTTTAAGTAAACTGGACATGAGCACCATTGATGATGGAGAAAGGCAGCCATTGTTCGATGAGCTGACCAGATTGAAGGAAACCCTTGATCACATGCTTGAGAATGTCGGCGCGCCGACATGTCCGACAAACACGGATGACCGTGCCTAAACAAATTAGAACAATTGGAAGCATATGACACATCCGAATATGAAAGCATCAACGCCACAACACCCCCCGAATATGTCTTCCAGGCCATTGGCGAAGCATGACATTCCTCTGCTTTCGTCGGTCAGAGAATATCGGGTATTAAGCATTCGACAGTTGGCTGCAATCAGCCGCAGGAGCTGCCAGGTCGTTCGGCGAAGGATACGATCACTCGAAGACAGTGGACTGATTATCAAAAAGCCATTCGGCTATGGGAGAAACCAAGGGCGCCCGGAAGAAATCGTTTACCTTTCCCTTGAGGGGATGAAACTGCTAAGCGATAAAAGTACCAATTCTATCCCTGCGGATATAAAGTCTCACACCATCGACCATGAACTGCTTTTAAACTGGTTCCGCATCCATTGGTTACACATGGAAAAGGTCATTCCCCTTTTGTCTTTCACATACCTATCTCCCAGGGAGCATTCATCAGAAACAAACCAATTGTTTCGACTCCATATTCCCAGCGGACTTGGCAACGGTAATGCAAATGCCATCATCCCGGACGGTATCTTTGCAATAAACCATAGCGAACACGGCAAGGCTCTCCTGTTCTTCCTGGAGGTGGACATGGATAGCGAGGCAATGTCCGGCAAAAGGGGGAACACGAATACAATTCATCATAAGATTCTCTGCTACCAAGAACTCTATCGGAATAAACATTATAAACGCCTTGAAGAAGCCTTCGGATCGAAGTTTAACGGCTTCCGGCTGCTGTTTCTTGCCAGTACCGATGCCAGGGTGGCCGCCCTGTGCCGATTTGCCAAGACAACACAAAGTTCAGATTTCATATGGCTGACCGATCAGAGCAGGATGTTCGATCACGGCCTATCCGCCAATATCTGGGTGCGTGGAGGCAGGTACGAAGACCCTCGGGAATCTATCCTGGGACCAGGCCTCGCTTCCGAATCCCCCATCATGGCAAGCATCCGCTGATTCCCCTTCATTGAGTCGTTCCACAGTATCTTGTATTTTTCCGATCAAGCCCACAATCTGCCTTCGGAAGGTGTAACAAAAGTCCCTCTTAAAGTGTAACAAAAGTCCTGCATTCCCGAATCATTATGTTACACCCTAATGGATAATATGC
>JAPKYC010000290.1 GCA_026394505.1 Methanothrix sp. | reverse complement strand
GAAGAAGCTGGAGAAGGCATTAGCAAAAATGATGCAGATAGAATGAGAAAAAATGTGAGGTGAGCGGATCGATGAACTATGCAGATGTGCTCGATAGCTATGGGGCAATCATAGAGGAAGACCTCAAGAGCCGATTGGATGTGATGGTAAGAGATGGCCAAAAGTACCATCCTTTCCTGGGAGATGTTTATGATGCCACAAGGGAGTTTGTGCTGAGGGGCGGAAGAAGGCTGTCCGCGTGCAGCACTCTCATAGTCTACCAGGGCTTTGCCGGTCAAATTGATGACCGAATCGTCAGGGTATGTTCCGGCATTGAGCTGTATCGGCACAGCATCCTCATACACGACGATATAGTGGATGGGGAAGATAAAAGAAGAGGCGGGGACACGCTGCACAAAACGATCGCAAAGGGATTTGATGAGCGCTTCGGCTCCGGCTCGGCCATGTTTGCCGGAAATATTCTTTATGCCCTGGCCAACCTGTGCCTTTTGCAGTCCGGCTTTGAGCAAAATAAGCTTGTAGAGGCAGCAAAACTGCTGGCCGCAGAGTTTCGGGCCGTCAACGAGAGCCAGATTTTGGACATGCTCTTCGAGTACAAGGACCCCGATGTCAAGGAGTGGGAGGTCATGGCCGGCAGAAGAGCAGCTTCACTCTTCAAGGCGTCGATGCTCGTCGGGGCAAGGCTGGCATATGCTCCCGAAGAGGATCTAGAGCTGCTTCTGAATGCTGCCAGGCACATAGGATTTGCTTTCGATATTCAGGATGACATCATCGATACCTTTGCCACAGAGGAGCAATATGGAAGAGTTCCCTGTGGAGACATCGGCAAGAGGAAAAAGCCGCTGCATGTCATCCTGGCCTTGCAGAAGGAGGAGTGCCTGGCTGCAATCATGCTGGAAGGGAGAAGCCTTGAGGATGCTGAAATCAAATATGTGCAGAGTTTGATAAGGGACTGCGGCGCTCTGGACGAGGCCAAGTCGATCTCAAGAGAGCATGCCGGTCAGGCGGAAAAAATGATTTCCATGACCGGGATGAACCAGGATGCAAAGGACTTTTTCATATCGTTTATAAGATTTGTGGACGAGAGCCTGGACTGGTACAAGTAAGGGGAAGAGAATATTGAGGATTTTGGCAGTGCTGGGCAGCCCCAGAAAAGGCGGCAACACCGAGATTCTTGTGGATGAGATTCTCAAGGGAGCAGAGGCGAAGGGCCACGTCGCAGAAAGGCTGCGCCTCTATGACTACCGGATACTGCCTTGCCTGGACTGCCGCGCCTGCAAGAGGACAGAGTCCGGCTACAACTGCGCCCTATCCGACGGAGTGGAGGAGATCTATGCCAAGCTGGAGAGAGCCGATCTCATCATCTTCGGAACGCCCGTCTACTGGTACGGGCCCACCGCCAAGATGAAGCTGTTCATCGACAGGCTGAGGCCTTACATCGCCAGCCGCAAGCTCGCCGGCAAGAAAGGAATGGTAGTTGCTCCCTCCGAGGAGGGGCCGGGATGCTGCGGGCCGCTCCTGCAGATGTTTGCCATGTCCTTCGAATACCTGGGCATGGTGGACGCAGGCAGCCTGCTCGCCCAGGCCTATGAGCGGGGAGAGATTGGAACGAGGCCCGATGAGCTGGAGAGGGCACGAGAGAAGGGAAAGACGCTGTAACTGTTATTCAATTCCCGTCTCAGACGAAACATTCATTATTTAAGGTGGGTATTCTTAAGCGGGTAATTTATATGTTTCCACGCAGATACATTCAAGCTGGGCTTATCGCCCTCATTTTTGCCTGCATGCCGCAAGATTACGCTGCTCTGCCATCCAGCACAATCATCGACTCCAATGCGTTTGATCAGCGATTAGGCTGCATGCAGATCTCCAACGCTTCCAGCGCACTGGATAATCTTTCCCCCAAGCTGCCTGTAGTCGAATGCCTATTTCGAAGCGAAGACTACCATTCTGAAGAGGGCATAGTCCGGGAGGGCTGCATGATGCCGTTGTTCAGGAGATATATCGCTAAGCAGGGCGAAGAGTTCAAGCTAGTCAGCAGCAAAGAGGAATTCCTGTCTGTATTTGCGCCGGTCGAGACAAAAGAGGAGGCACTGGCATTTGCCGTGGCCCTGACAGGCTCATTGCCAAGATATGATACATCCGTCCCGGAGGGTTACTTCCCAGTAACGTCTTCAATAAAGCCGACATACGCTGAAGAGACTGAGGGGGGCTACAAAGTCCATCTATTTGATAGTGAACTTTGTGGCTGCGGCTCGCATCCATATTATGCCATTGAATACCATGTCACAAAAGCCGGCAATGTAACCGAGCTATCGAGGGAGAAGGTCTACGACAGCAATCACAGCATCTGCATGGATTAAGTGACGAATTTGTTCTCGTGTGGTGACTACTCTCACGACTGAAGTCGCGGGCATCCAGGCTTTCGCCGCAGACTGTAGTCCCAGTCTGAGAATATATCGATATCTTCCAGGCAGATTATGGCATAATCATCACCTTGAATTTTCGCCCGTTTCTGGGGCTACGGGCGTACCGGGAAAGCTTCAATGCAGTTGACTTTTTCATCAATCCATTTTAATATATATTCGCCACTTTCGTCTATATAAATAAACGTGTTGGTATAACGTCTTTTCCCATCAATATCGTTATCGCTACCTATCCAGCATCCGGAATTGAGGAACAATTTTCCTCCGCTTTGGCCTTCTTTATAAGAGCTGGCAAAGTGGGTATGACCAAAAACCACAACATCAGACGATACAGTGTCCTTGTGGCTTTGGTAGAAGCCATTCTCTATGATTTGCTGGGCAGTCTTATCTTTGGGTTTATTGAAATCGTAAATCCGCCTCTGAGCTCTGGTCACCAGGCCGGGAACCGAGCTTAATGCAAAGAAACCTGTAACCAAGGCCCATATAAGCATGTGTAGAAAGTTGGTTCGTAAAGCCTCATCCCAGAAATACCATCCGGTAACCAATAGAATCATAAATACTACTAAGCTTTTTTTCCAATGACTTTTTGTAAATGTAATATTAAAAAGGTCTTGGAACCACTTGATAGGATCCCATTTTTCGCCTAATAGGTTCGACACCCAAGCCAAAATAGCCTGCTCTTTATCGAATTGATGGCCGTGCAGGAAGAAATAAGTCCTCTCCCCAATCGCCAGAGTTCCCTGCTCAGGATAGTGGCGATTATAAATATCGATCTTCGATGAGTTGGCCAGCATTTCGCAATCGATCATATTTTCGTAATCACTGATGGAATCATCATGATTGCCTACCACAAAAATCTTGTCGCAATCTATATCTGAGAGCAGTGAAAAGGGTCGCAGGCCCTGCTTGACAACATAATTTCTGTCTCCCTCAAGAGGATCCCATAACTCCAGAATGTCTCCCAGTAGAATTAGTTTATCAGGTCTGGTAATGGTTATGTCTTTATCGCGGCACTTGACTGTCTCCTTTCTGACATTCAGATCCTTTATCCACTCCAAGAAACGGCAAAATTGTGAATGGTTGCATAGCTCACTGCCCAGGTGGACATCTGATACGACAATATAAGACATAATAACTACTGTCATCTCCTTATCCTTAAAACTTTCCTTATTTTCATGCAATTTTCGAAAGTTAATGGACTCGGATAGAAGGGGCTGATACCTTTAATGCAGATGGAACGATTACAGGAACTGCATCCTGGCATGAGCCAGGCCGGACCTGGAGCGGAACCATTGAAGGTGTTGCCTAGATGGGATTTCACAGACTTGGGGGTGCGTTTGCGCATCCCTGAGTCACATTAAAAAAGGGGTCTATGCCGGCAGGAAGGAAAATGCTTCATCTCGCCTCAATCAACTGATGCTTCAACCTGTAACCCGTTCCCGGCTGCTTGCCGCATTTCTGTAATAGCGCTTCAACTTCGCTATGGAACTTCGGCCAGTCTACGGTCCTCTCCATCTTCTGTTTAGTCCCGAAAGTATTTCGCACACGCTTTAGCCATGAACCCGTAACATGAGTTACGAAATTGGACCAACGCAAGATCCAATGGATTAGAAAAAAAGCTGAAATGCTATTGGCCACGGAGCTGAGGATGCCCGCCCCCGAGATCATGATGGGCTCGGCCTCTCCGTCCTTGAGGGCCACCCACACCAGGCTCAAGTATCCCGGTCGCGAGGGGATCTTTCTCGCTAGATCCAATCGGAGCCAATTTCGCGGGAGTAGCCTGGGTGCAGAGCTATCTTAATAGCCTAAAAAGGAATAGTATAAATATTTCAGAGTGGTATACTTCTGTACTATGGAAGATGCCTTGGACAAAAATAAAAATCAAGCCGGACCCTGCGGCATCGTCTGCGGTTCATGCCCCCTGGGAAGCGGCACCGTAGCCGAGACCGCTGCCCGGACCAAAAAGCACATTGTAGACTGCCAGATCCCCATGTGGTCTCCTTTTGTGCCTGGGGGAGAGGTCATCGACTGGACTGCCATGGACAGAGGCCTGGACTGGATGGTAAAGTATGCCTGCTGCGCCGGATGCGAGAACGGCGGAGGGCCTCCCGATTGCACCATTAGGATCTGCGCTCGGGAGAGGGGCTACGAGCTGTGCAGCTTCTGCAGCGATCTGGACTCCTGCACAAAGTTCGAATGGCTCAAGGAGCACGGATCAGTTCTCAAGGAGAAGCTGAAGGATAATCGAGGTCTATCCAGGGAAGAGTACATCAAAAAGATGAAGGATAAAATGCCCTGGTAGCTGTTATTACATCGGGAGCGCGGAGGGTCACGAATACCCCGACCTTTAGGTTGGGGATGAAGTGAACCCTCGCACGTTATTTGTGCTTACTTAAACAGATAAGCTGGAATTCGAAAGCAGAGTTTCAATTGCACAGATCAGGGAGACCAGGCAAAGAAGACTCGATGATTTCTGATCTCCAGCTAACCGGGCGTGCGTGCGGCCCGAAGCATACCCCATCCCTTTAGGGTGGGGTGGCCGCACGCAGTTTGATTACCCATGGTCATTTTCTGGTTACCGGTCATATTGCTATATTAAGGTTCCCCAAGGTGTGAACCAGGGGCAGAATAGTAAACCGGGCGATTTAATAGCCTTCATGAATGCTTATGGCTCGAAGTCATGAGGGTGAATGAGCAATGATTCCTGAACCTGAGATCGCCCAGGCCACCGTTGAGGACGTAGAGGAAATCCTGGCCTTGCAGAGGCTGGCATATCAGAGCGAGGCCCAGATTTACGGCGATTGGGATACGAGGAGTTCGGGCTAGAGCCACTGAGTAACCAGGTTGAGCTGGTGTACCTGGAGAAGAGAGCGCCATTGCCAGATGGGGGAGCAGAGAATTCTTCCCGCCCGTGATGCAGAAGGTCAAGCCTATTATTCGAACAGCATCACCTCCACAGTCTCCCCTGCTTCCAGGCCCTCCTTCTCCTCCGATACGACCACAAAGCCATCCGCCCTGGCCACGGAGCTGAGGATGCCCGCCCCCGAGATCATGATGGGCTCGGCCTCGCCGTTCTTGAGGACCACTCGGACCAGGCTCAAGTATCCCGGTCGCGAGGGGATCTTTCTCGCCAGCCGGGCGGAGACTTTCAGCAGAACGTCGCAACGGCAGGCCATCTTTTGCAGGGCTGGGCGAACGAAAAGATAGAGATCAGAGAGCGCAGCCACGGGATAGCCGGGCAGGCAGACCACGATCTTGCCGGCCACGGCCCCGAAGGCAGTGGGCTTTCCCGGCTGCAGGCGCACCCCGTGAACGATTAGCTCGCCCATCTCCTCCAGCACCCGAGGCGCATAGTCCTTCTCACCTACAGATGTTCCGCCGATTATTATTATCATATCTGCATCTATGTTGCATGAGATGGCCTCGCGAATAAGTCCTTCATCATCCGGGACGATCTCCATTTTCTCGGCCAAAGCTCCCCATTTTTCTGCATAGAGCCGGACCATGAGCCCGTTGATCTCATAGGCCTCGCCGGGGCGCAAGGGACGCGCGCCGATGGCCACCAGCTCGCCTCCCGTGGGGATGATGACCACCTTGGGCTTTTCATAAACCCGCACCTCGGCAATTCCCAGTGCCGAGAGCAAAGCTACATCCGGTGGCCGGAGGGCATGCCCCTGGGAAAAGACCGTTTCCCCCAGGCTGATGTCCTCGCCGATGCAAGAGACATTCTTGTAAGCATGCAGCTGTGCCGTGACCTCCAGGATCGAGCCGCGCAAATACGCATCCTCCAGCATTACCACAGCATCATAATCACCAGGAACAGGCATGCCGGTGCGAACAGGCCGGAAGTTGTCCAGAAAAACGGGAGCGTTCGGCCTTGCCCCCCTCGTGTCCGCGGACCGCACGGCAAAACCGTCCATGGCGGCCCGGTCAAAGCCCGGCAGGCTCACGGGAGAGGAGATGTCCTGCGACAAAACCCGACCTGCCGCCTGCACATTTTGCAGGAGCTGTGTCCGCTGTAAGGGTAAGCAGCGATCGAGAAGCATCTCTTTTGCCGCTGCTGCCCCGCAAAAACGTTTAAACATGCAAAGCTTTTCAGCCATCTCCTGGATATATGCTTTTGTATATATCGCAGTTTTGCCGCTATACTCTTCCCCGATAATTATTCCAGACTTCGACAAGCCTATTATCAAAAGAAAAATGATATATGGTATTAGCTGGATTAGCCTTGCAGACACGCATGATAATAGTATTCAATTATTAGGCGGATGATTTAATGGATGCAGTTGTATGGCTGGAAGAAGTGGGAAAGAATGATCTTTCCGTAGTGGGCGGCAAGGGTGCAAGCCTGGGTGAGATGATAAATATCGGCGTTCCCGTACCCGGCGGATTCGCGGTCACGGCTCAAGCTTTCCGGGATTTCCTCAACCGGGCGGGCATCGCCAAGAAGCTTTTCGAGGCCCTTAAAGTCGATGTAAATCAAGAGTCTGAACTGCACCGGGCCGAGGAGACGGCCAAGAAACTCATCATGGATGCCAAGGTGCCCGAGGACATCGAGAAGGCCATAAAATCCCGCTATGAAGAGCTATGCAAACGCGAGGGCGAGCAGGTCTTCGTGGCCGTGCGCTCCAGCGCCACAGCCGAGGATCTGCCCGATGCCAGCTTCGCAGGCCAGCAGGAGACCTTCCTCAACATGCGCGGAGCCGAGGATGTCTTTAGCGCCGTTCGCAAGTGCTGGGCATCTCTATATGGGGCACGCGCCATCTTCTACCGGGTGGAGCAGGGCTTCGAGCATGATAAGGTCAACCTCTCCGCCATTGTGCAGAAGATGGTGGACTCCGATAAGTCGGGTGTCATGTTCAGCTCAGAGCCCTCCACCGGCGAGCCCCTCGTGGTCATAGAAGGCGCCTGGGGCCTGGGCGAATCCGTCGTTAGC
>JAPKYC010000224.1 GCA_026394505.1 Methanothrix sp. | reverse complement strand
CTTTTTTTTGATTTGGTGCAATACCTATTATTAAGAGTTATAAATAAGCTTAAGCTTCCTCCCCGGCGGATATGCGATCCGGTAAATATCCGCCAGCGCTCAGCACACCATTTTTCCGAAGCACTCCTTGCAGAGCACCTTGCCGCCTGCCGTCCTGCCCAGAATCTCCATGAAGCCTTCCCCGCACTCCTGGCACTTGAGGGAGGGATAGATCCTGGCCTTCTCGGGAGCGGGAATATCGACCTCCTTCACCGAGAGCAGATCCCCGTCCTTGCCGCTCAGGATGTCCTCGATGACCCGAGACTTAAGCCCCTCAAACTCCTTCTTCTCCTCCGCAGAAAGCTTTCCTGCCGCCGCCTTCTGCCGCATGACGTCCATCCCCCGGAAGACATCGCCTTTGAAGTAGATGCGCATGGCCCGGTCCTGATCGCGAGAGTAGAAGGTGAAGACCTGCTTTCCATTATCCACAAAGAGCAGATTGCCCTTGCCGGCCGTGCAGCCCAAGAGCGACTGCACCGCATCCACGCTGCAGGATTTGTTCTCAGCAATGCAGACCAGCTCCTCATCCTTGGAGCGCGGGTAATGCTCACCGACATATTTTGCTACCCTGTAGCCCATAGCAAGGCCCGGGCAGACGTGGCCGTGAAACTTTGCCGCTTCTCTAAAATCCTCTTCCATAATAGTCACCTGGTTTTGAATCCTGCTGGTACTTGCGTTGGTTAGGAATAAGTAAAGAGCGGTCGGCGTCAATAAGGGCAGATACCCGAAAAGTCCACAAAAAATTTATAATATGCCGGAAAAGAGCTACTTCAGAAGAATTCGCGGATAGGTGCGTGATTGGATGAATAAATATCTAAAGACTGTGCTCTTCGGTTTTATGATTTGGCTGATACCTTTTGCAGTATCGGTTTTGATTTTCCCGCTGCATGTGTCACAGCGGCCGCTCTTTGAGTCGATCATGCCCGTAGTGATCGCCATCTGGACGGTGTTCTTCTCCATTTTCTATCTATCCAGGATAAAGAGCGATTTTCTCAAGGAAGGCATCTTTATTGGCATTGCCTGGCTCTTGATCAGCATAGTGCTGGATCTCATGATATTCATTGTTGGCCCCCTAAAAATGCCTCTTTGGGATTATGCAACGGATATTGCTGTGACGTATCTCATGATACCCGCAATTACATCAGGGTTCGGCTATCTGATGGAGCAACGCGCCCGAATATGATGATTGAATCTATTCATGAAGATACGAATTGATCTTTCCGATGCCTCCGCCCCCGCCTCTCCCTTTTTCGGAAACGGAAAACCCCATCTCCTCCAGGAGCGCCCTCGCCTCCCCCCGTCCGTGTAGCAGCACCTCGGCCAGATCCTCCGGGCAATCGATGTCGCATCCCGCCCGGTAGGACTCGAATACATCTGCCTTCAGGCCCGCCCGCTGGCAGTAGGCCAGATGCCTGGGAAAACTCAGCCCCCGGTAGCAGGTGCGAAACTCGGGGGCCCTGATGAGGATCATATTGGTGCCGCCCCCCCGCCCAGGACAGAGGACCACATCGCCCTGGCAGCTCAGAATGCCCACCACATCATTTTGTGTTAAAAGAGCCAGATCGGCCATGACGATCAGAATGTCCCATGGCCATCCTTGCATAGCCTCATCGGCGATAAATGCATTGAGGGCATCGTTCAGATTGAGCTCAGACTCTACAATCTCGACATCGCAGCCAATGTCTGCATTGTCCAGCCCCGGCCGGGAGAGAATTGTCACTTTGCCAAAACCGGAGACGGCTTCCAGAACATCCCTGAGCATGGCAAAGGCCAACAGCATTCGCTCCTCCGGCGCAAGGGCCGGGGCCAGCCTGCTCTTGGCATCGCTCCGCTTAAAAGGCACCACGATCCGAACCGATCTATGCACGAGCGTGGCTATCCGCGGCAAGCGATAAAATCCTATCTCCTGAGGCGAGGCTGGATCACGTCTTTGTCCTCAGCCATGAAGACCGAGCCCTCGCCGCTGCGAGGGTATTTCAATCCACGAAAAACGACCGCCGGAGTCCCGTCTCCTGCCTCGCCTATGAGCAGATTGGCCATTGCTGCGATCTCGTCTACAATGGCCTCTAAGGTGATTTCCAGGGCCTTGCCGTGCAGGTCTTGCTCCCCGCGCCAGTCGCGCAGAGCGGCTATCCCTGCCCAGCCTATGGCCACGCCGGCAACGCCCGCGCGAAAGGGCCGGCAGCAGGTATCGGTGATGATTACGGCGCAGCCCTTTCCTAACTCTCTGCGCAGCCGCTTTGCACTGGCGCGGGGGTCTTCCGGCAGCAGCAGTATGCGGGCGTCTCATATGTTGGACTACTTGATTGTTTATAATTTAATCTACAGAACGGAAATGATCCTTCATATGCGCAAAGGAGATTAATAAGGTCTGAGTCGTAGGATAGGAGTAGAATGTACTGGGAGATTCGAAATTGTGGAAAACGAACGAGAGATACGCTACCTTTCGCAAATAATCGAGCCTATTCGCGTTTGCAGCCTTTATCGGCCAAAGATGGGAAGAAAAACAAAATCGGGTTTAACTCTCTCAGATTTTCAGAAGCTTTATGAATCAGACTCATTCTATTCGTGGTTTGGGCTTGGCAATCCGCGCATGTATGCCGCACATAAAGCGGCCGGAGGCATGACAAGCGTTTACCGTCAGATAGGGATAGGATGTCAAAATTTATTCAGTGCGATTCTCCAGGACGAGCTTGGTCTCTCGTCGGATCAAGCGAGTTGGTCCTATTCAATCAAAGGAGCAAATAACAGGACACGCAAACTCTCTCTTGATGCACGCATCACTCTTGAAGATGTATCAGATCCTGTTAAGCGTATCAGAATAAAGGAATGGATGAATTCGGCATGTTTTGAGCTAAACGTGAATGAGCGCATAATTGAAAGTCTTCAGGGAGTGGTTTTTGAAGTACGCCAGGGTTATAAGCGCAAAGACTCAAAACGTCAGAATGCCGATATCTCCAATGCTGCAAACGCTTACAGCCAGGCATATCTTCCTTGTGTGTTATTGCTCTCAACTCAGATGGATGAAGACATCTATTCAAGATACCGAGCAGAGCGGTGGCAGATTCTAATCGGGAAAACCAGCGGATCATCCAACGATTCGACATATGATTTTATGAATAATATCATCGGCTATGATTTGGCCTCTTTCTTCAAGAGAAATGAAGCGACACTGCACCGCGAGATCGAACAGGTTCTGGATTCCATCTTGAGCCCCAAATGAACAGAGGTATTGATCATGATCATCCAGAGTAATTCGTGCCCTCAGCATAGTCTCTCACAGAGGGCTGATCTTACCTTCAAAGATAACATCGGCCAAGGACGCCATGGATGGCTGCGACTGACACCGGCATATTCGGTCAATGTTGTCAGAGATATACTTAAAGGAAGGAAAAAAGATCTATGCGTGCTTGATCCATTTTCCGGAACGGGAACGACTGCGCTTTGTTCTGCAGAGAGCGGATATCGTTCTTTCGCTATGGAGATAAATCCATTTCTTGTCTGGCTTAGCCGAGCAAAGATCGCAATCTATGAACAAACTGATTTAATTGAATATGCAGAAATCGCAGAGAGCGTCTGCTGTCAGGCTCGGAATATAGATGGAAACTGCGTGTCCCCTCCATCTATTTCCAATATCGATCGCTGGTGGGATAAGGATCCGCTGAATTATCTTTGTAGGTTGTTGGCAGCAATTTTTCAGATGTCGCCATCTATCGGACCTACCAGGGACCTTCTTCTTGTAACATTCTGCAGGACACTAATTGAATTGTCAAATGCATCCTTCAACCATCAATCCGTCTCCTTCGAAAAAACTAACAGTCAAACTGCGGCGGCGCACCCCGATGCAAGCATCGGGGCATGCAAGGCGCCGCCGCTGGTTTAGTTGAAATCGATAAGCTTTGACTGAGCATATCTTTCATGTTCCTCTTAGATTACCTGCTTATTGATATACTCTCTAACTATCTTTGATGTTACATCATCACCAACTGTGCCAACATACCCACCTTCACTCCAAAAATGTCCGCCCCAAAGCTGTTTCTTGATTTCAGGATATCGCTTGAATAATTCCCTTGCAA